>JAEXRD010000102.1 GCA_023438245.1 Pseudomonadota bacterium
TCGGGCTAGCGGCCCATCATCTTGGCGATGGTGCCGGGCACGACGATGTCGATGGTCATGACCAGGGTGAGCGCCAGAACGATGGCCACGGTGCCCCAGGCAATGGTGTTGAAGACGGGCCCGTTGACGTACTCGCCCATGAGCTGCTTGTCGTTGATGAGCAGCAGCATGAAGATGAGCACGAAGGGCAGCACCGCGCCGTTGACCACCTGGGAGACGTACATGATGGAGATGAGCGGCGCGTCGGGCAGCAGGATGATGGCGGCGGACACCACGATGATGGAGGTGAACAGCCAGAAGAACTGCGGCGCCTCGCGCAGGTCCTTGTCCACGCCCAGTTCCCAGCCCAGGCCCTCGCAGATGTAGTAGGAGGTCGAGAGGGGCAGCACGCAGGCGGCGAAGAGCGAGGCGTTGAACAGGCCGATGGCGAACAGGCCGGTGGCGTATTCGCCCACCAGGGGGGTGAGCGCCATGGCGGCGTCGGCGGCGGTCTCCACCTGGATTCCGGCCTTGAAGATGGTGGCGGCGCAGGCCACCACGATGAAGAAGGCCACCACGATGGCCATGACGCAGCCCACGAACACGTCCAGGCGCGAAAAGGCGTAGTTCTCCTTGGTGATGCCCTTCTCCACCACGCTGGCCTGCTGGTAGAACTGCATCCAGGGCGCGATGGTGGTGCCGATGACGCCGATCATCATGGTCACGGACCCGGGCGTGATCGTGACGTCCGAGGGGCGCGGGGCCAGGGTGGCGCGCAGCACCTCGCCCCAGTCCGGCCCGGAGACGAAGGCCGCCACCGGGTAGGCGATGTACACCAGGCAGGCCACCAGGAAGACCTTTTCCACGATGCGGTAGGAGCCCTTGACGATGAGCAGCCACACGGCGATGGCGGCCAGCGGCACGGAGATGTACTTGCTGACGCCGAAGAGCTCCATGCTGGCGGCTATGCCAGCGAATTCGCTGACCGTATTGCCCAGGTTGGTCAAGAGCAGGGCGATCATGACGTAGACGGTGATCTTGACCCCGAAGCTCTCGCGGATGAGGTCGGACAGGCCCTTGCCGGTGATGGCGCCCATGCGCGCGCACATCTCCTGCACCACGACCAGCGCCACGGTGGTGGGCAGCATCATCCACAACAGGGACATGCCGAACTGGGCCCCGGCCAGGGAATAGGTGGTGATGCCGCCGGCGTCGTTGTCCACGTTGGCGGTGATGATGCCCGGCCCCAGCAGGGCCAGGAACATGAATATGTTGCGCCTGTTGAGCTTGCGCAGGGGCGCGACGATGCGTGCTGCGGTCATGGTTTCTCTCTCGCCTGGCTAGAAGTTGCGCAGAGCCTTGTACTGCTTCCAGCGCAGGGCGAAGGGCAGAAAACGCTCGATGATGTCGTCGGCGGTGACGATGCCCGCCATCTTATCTTCCGCGTCCAGCACGGGCACGGCGGCCAGCTTGTATTCCACGACGAGTTCCAGCACCTCTTCCAGGCGGTCGTCCACGTGCACGGCCTTGGGGTTGCGGCTCATGATGTCGGACACGGGCTGGTCGGGCCGGGCAAGGAGCAGGCGGCGCAGGCTGGAAACGCCCAGCAGGCGCTCCTGGTCGTCCAGGGTGTAGATGTAGGAGATGGAGTCCACCTCGCCGCCCAGCAGGCGCACCTGGCGCATGGCGTCCTCCACGGTGGCCTCGGGGTGCACGAACAGGTACTCGTTGTTCATCAGGCCGCCCGCGGTGTCGTCCTCGTGCTCAAGGAGCTCCTGCACCTTCTCGGCGTCCTCGGGGTCCATGCGGGCCAGCAGGTCCTGGGCCTTGGCCTCGGGCAGCTCGGCCAGCAGGTCGGCGGCCTCGTCGGGCGGCATCTCCTCCAGCACGTCGGCGGCCTGCTCGCTGTCCAGCTGGGCGATGACGCGGCTGGACTCCTCGGGCTCCATCTCGCCCAGGGCCTCGCCCGCGGCCTCCATGTCCAGGGAGTTCAGCACCGCGTGCACGTTCTGCGCGGGCAGCTGGGAGATGATGTTGGCCAGGTCCGCGGGGTGCAGGTCGGAGAGCTTGTCCTTGGTGACGGTGAGGGTCAGCCCGGAGAGCCGCATGCCCAGGGGCTGCACGAACTGCCAGCCGATCTCGTGGCGGCCCAGGGGCTTCTTGAACGCCTCGGCGCAGGCGTCCCAGGCGCGCAGCCAGCCCATGCGCCGCAGGATGCCCCGGAAGCCCACGTCCACGGCGGCCACGCAGAGCAGCCCGCGCACGATGTTCAGGCGGATGTCGTTGACGCGCACCACGCGCGCGCCGTCCACGTCCACGATCTGCTTGTCCAGGATGTCGCGGCGCATGAGGATTTCCTCCTCCGGCGCGGGCAGCTCGGGCAGGTCTTCCAGGGTGGCGGGCTCGCCGCCGATGGACACGGCCACGTGGTTGAACATGGCCAGCTCGGTCCAGGGCACGCGGCGGGCCACGCGCCCGTGGCGCACCAGCACGTGGGGCACCAGCGGCAAGGGATCGCCGGGGCTCATGGCCACGTCGCGCAGGGTGCCCAGGCGGCGGCCGGATTGGCTGACAACGGGACGGTCGAGCACGGCGCTGAAGTAGATGTCCGTGGCGAACTGGTTCATGCGCGCGCCCCCCTGGCCGCAAAAACGGCGCTGGCCGCCAGCGTGGCGGCAGATTTGGGGCAAGCGAGCCGGATGATCGGGGTCATCGGCCACCTCCTGGATGCGAAACCGCCTGCGTGGGGCGGCTGTCGCGTCGTGGGCGGCCTGGTGCGGTGGGCGCTAGGCGGCGGGCGCGAGCAGGCCCGGGTGCGGGCAGCTCAGGGCTGAGTGAAGTAAAACGTCTTGCGAAGTGAAGCGTTTACTACTGTACGGGTCGTCCATTTTTCCCTCTGGGCGGTTTGTATAAGCCGCCCAAGCCCTACGTCGGTGGGTGACGCCAGTCAACCCGGAAACGCGGGCGGTTTTGCGACAATCTCGCGCCGCGCGAAGAGCCAGGGCCCGCCCCCCGAACATGGAGGGCGGAACCAGGGCCTTGCCGCGTACGGGCGGCGCGCTATTTCTTGGTTTCGGTGGTCTGCTGGCTCGGCTCTGCGACGCCGTCCAGGCCCTTGCGAAGCTCGCGGATGCTCTTGCCGATGCTGGCGCCGAGCTGCGGGAGCTTGCTGGGGCCGAACACGAGCAGGGCGATGACCAGGACCAGCAGCAGATGCGAAGGCTGGAGAAGCTGTCCGAACATGGCGGTTCCTCCTTGTTCCCGTGGAGCGGGCGACCGCGAAAGCAGGGCCGGGCCAGGGGAGGGTTTTCTCGCCGGAGGGGTTCTCGGCGACCGGTTCGGTGTGTCTATTCTGGCGGCGGGGCGCTCATTGCTCCGGGCCGCCTTGCCTCCCGGACGGTCCCGACGGGGACACCCTGGGCGGCTTCACACGCTTGCCACGCCTTACAGCGTCCCGTCGCCGCCGTCAAGGCGCATCTTGAGGTGCTGGTAGGCCTTGGCCGTGGCCACGCGCCCGCGCGGGGTGCGCTTGATGAACCCGCACTGGATGAGGAACGGCTCGTAGATGTCCTCAATGGTGCGGGCCTCCTCGGAGCAGGCCACGGCGATGGTCTTGACGCCCACGGGGCCGCCGCTGAACTGGTTGACGATGAGCGAGAGGATTTTCCGGTCCATCTGGTCCAGACCGAAGGGGTCCACGTCCAGCTTGTCCAGGCTCTCCTCGGCCAGGCGCTTGTCCACCTCGGCCTTGCCCTGCACCACGGCGTAGTCGCGCACGCGCCTGAGGAGCCGCCCGGCGATGCGCGGGGTGCCGCGGGAGCGCTTGCCGATGGCCCAGGCCCCCTCCTCCGTCACCCCGATGCCCAGGATGCCCGCCGCGCGCTTGACGATGCGCGAGAGCTCCTCCGGCGAGTAGAACTCCAGCCGGAACACGCAGCCGAAGCGGTCGCGCAGGGGCGAGGTCAAGAGCCCGATGCGCGTGGTGGCGCCGACGAGCGTGAAGGGTTCCAGGTCGATCTTCACCGTGCGCGCCCCCGGGCCCTGGCCGATGATGAGGTCGATCTTGAAGTCTTCCATGGCCGGGTAGAGGATTTCCTCCACGCTGGCGGGCATGCGGTGGATCTCGTCGATGAACAGGATGTCGTGGCGCGAAAGATTGGTGAGGATGGCCGCCAGGTCGCCCACGCGCTCCAGCACGGGGCCGGAGGTGGACACCATGTTCACGCCCAGCTCGCTGGCCATGATCTGCGCCAGCGTGGTCTTGCCCAGGCCGGGATTGCCGGAGAACAGCGTGTGGTCCAGGGCCTTGCCGCGCTCCTTGGCGGCCTGGATGAACACCGAGAGGTTGGCGCGCACGTCCTCCTGGCCGATGAAGTCGCCCAGGCGCTGGGGGCGGACGGTGTCGTCGGCCTGATTGGACGGGGTCTTCTTCAGCGCGTCGCTCATGGCGCCCCCTTAGGATTTGGCCGCGGCTATCTTCTTCAGGGCCACGCGGATGGCCGAGGAGGCGTCGATGTCCGGCTCGGCCTCGAAGATCTCCTTGACCATGGGCCGGGCCTCGTCCTCGGTATAGCCCAGGGCCTTCATTCCCGCCAGGGCGTCGAAGTACTCGCCCTGGGGCGCGCTTTGCGGCGTGGCGCAGAGCGTCGGCCCGGTCTTGATGCCGGTGACCTTGTCCTTGAGCTTCCACATGATCTCCCGCGCGCTCTTGGGGCCGATGCCGGGCACGGTGGCCAGCATGTCGGCGTCCTCGCGCAGCACCAGCTCGCGCAGGTGCTCCGGGGAAAAGTGCGAAAGGATGGACAGGGCCTTTTTCGGCCCCAGCTTCTCGATGCCGATGAGCAGGCGGAACAGGTCGCGGTCGTCGCGGGTGGCGAAGCCGTAGAGGTCGTGGGCGTCCTCGCGCACGATCATGTGCGCGTACAGCTGCACCTCCCCGCCCTTCTGGGGCAGGGCCATCAGCGCGGTGGAAGGCAGGGCCAGCTCGTAGCCCACGCCGCCGGGGGTGACGACGGTGCAGCCCTTGCCGGTCATCTCCAGCAGGCGGCCCTCGATGTATGCGATCATGGCCGCCCTCCCGCGAGCTTGCGCATCCTGCGCTGGTTCAGGTGGCAGATGGCCACGGCCAGGGCGTCGGAGGCGTCCAGCGCCCAGTCGGGCTTTTTCACGCCCAGGATCTGCGCCACCATGAAGGCCACCTGCTCTTTCTCGGCCCGGCCCGCGCCCACGATGGTCTTCTTGACCAGGGTGGGCGCGTAGTCGGCCACGGTGAGGCCCGCCACGGCGCAGGCGGCCATGGCCGCCCCGCGCGCCTGCCCCAGCTTGATGGCCGAGCCGGTGTTCTTGGACACGAAGACGCTCTCGATGGCGGCCTCGGTGGGGCCGTGCTCGGCGATGAGCGCGGCCACCCGGCTGTAGATGGTGCCCAGCCGGGCGGCCATGTCGCCGCCGGAGGGGGTGCGGATGGTGCCCACGGCGATGAGCTCGGCGCGGCCGCTTGACTCGCGCACCACCCCGTAGCCGGTGACCTGGCTTCCGGGGTCCAGCCCGATGACCGCCACGGGCCCGGACACGCCTACCCCAGCTGGTCCATGACCTCGTCGGAGAAGTCGGCGGTGACGTAGACGTTCTGCACGTCCTCGTTCTCCTCCAGGTTCTCCATGAGGTTCATGACCTTGCGGGCGATTTCGGCGTCCACGGGAGTCAGGTTCTTGGGCAGCATGGTCAGCTCGGAGTTCTCCGGGGCGATGCCGGCCTCCTCGAAGGCCTTCTCAACGGCGGAGTAGTTCTCCGGCAGGACGCGCACCTCGATGCTGTCCTCCTCGACCACCACGTCGTCGGCCCCGGCGTCCAGGGCGATCTCCATGACCTGGTCCTCGGTGACCTTGGCCGGGTCGAAGGTGAGCACGCCGCGCTTGTCGAACATCCAGGCCACGCTGCCGGGCTCGCCCATGTTGCCGCCGCCCTTGCTGATGATGTGGCGGACCTCGGCGATGGTGCGGTTCTTGTTGTCGGTGGCCACCTCGACCAGCATGGCCACGCCGCCGGGGGCGTAGCCTTCGTACATCATTTCGTTGATGTCGCCGCCCGCCAGCTCGCCGGTGCCCTTCTTGATGGCCTGGTCGATCTTGTCGTTGGGCATGTTGGCGGCCTTGGCCTTGGCGATGACGTTGCGCAGGGTGGCGTTCATATTGGGATCGCCGCCGCCCTTGGCCGCCAGGATGATGTCTTTGGTGACCTTGGTGAACACCTTGCCGCGCTTGGCGTCGGTCTTGGCCTTGGCGCGCTTGATGGTGGCCCATTTGCTATGTCCGGACATGAAACCTCCGAAGAAATATGAAATTCGGGCGCAAGGCCCGCGGAACCGTTCTTTTTAGCCCATTTCGCCCCGAAAGCCAAGTCCAACGATAAAGGTCTCCTTGGATTCCGCGCGCGAACTTTTGGGCTTGAAGCCCCGGACTTTCTCGAAATATTCCCTCAGCGAGTCCTGGAAGCCCTTGGCGTCCGGCCCCTCGAAGATCTTGGCCACGAAGTTGCCGCCGGGCTTGAGCCGCCGCAGGGCCACGTCGCGCGCGCGCTCGCACAGCTCCAGGCTGCGCGCCTGGTCCGTGAACTTGTGGCCCGTGGTGCGCGGGGCCATGTCGCTCATGACGAAGTCGAAGGGCATGAGCGGCTCCATGAGCGCCAGCAGTTCCGGGCTGTCCTCGAAGGCGTCGTGCACCAGGAAGGTCACGTTGTCCGGAAACTCCTGGTCCGTGGTCTGGATGTCCAGGGCCAGCACGCGCCCGCCCTGCCCCACCTTCTTGGCGGCGAAGAGCGTCCAGGAGCCCGGGGCCGCGCCCAGGTCCATGACCTTCATGCCGGGGCCGAGCAGATGGAACTTCTGGTCCAGCTCCTGCAACTTGTATACGCTGCGGGCAGGATAATTTTCCGCCTTGGCGCGCTTGAAATAATGGTCCTGATATTGTTTCATGGGGCCGTCCTGCCGCATCACCTAGCGCAAACCGCAATTCTTGCCAAGGAGCACCATGCCCGCCACATCCGCCAGGCCCCAGCGCCCGATACGCCAGCAGGTCCAGGACGAGACCGGGCGCGCGCGCACGCTGCCCTGCGGGCCGGGGGACTTCGCGCACCTGTGCGGCCAGGGGCCGCAGGCCGTGCTGCTGGGCCTGGGGCCGCAGCCGGAGAAGGCGCTGGAGGCCGCCCCTGGAGCGGAGTCGTATGTGGAATGCCCGGAGCTGGCCGCCCAATACGGGCCGGACTGGCGCGCCGCCGTCCCCTCCGCCCTGCGCGAGATCTCGCCCGCCGAGGTTCCGGCGCTGGCGTTGTCCGGTGCGAAAATCCTGCTCTACACGCCCGGCCTGCGGGCCTTCCCCTCGTTCTGGGGGCCGCTCCTGGCGCGCATCCAGACCGCGCTGTTCGCCGCCGCGCCCGCGCCGCGCCCGCGCCTGGCCTGGCTGCCCGGCGGGGAGCGCGACCTCATGCGCGTGGAACTCAAGGAGGCCTTCGAGGAGATCGGCTGGCGGGCCGAATGCCTGGGCGATGTGACTGCCGAGGACATCCGCGCCCGGCTGGCCGCAGGCGAATGCCCGTCGCTGTTCCTGTCCGTCAATTTCAGCGGGCTGGACCCGCTGGGCAAGGCCTTTCATCTGCTCAGCGCCGCCGGGGCGCGCCTGGCCGCATGGTGCGTGGACAACCCCCTGCACCTGATCAGCGGGCTGCGCTCGCGCTACTGGACGCGGCTGCCGCTGTTCGTCACCGACGACTGGTTCCTGCCGCATCTGGCCCGATTGGGCGCGCAGGACGTCCACCACCTGCCGCTTGCCGCCCGCGCCAGCGACTTTTCCCGGACCATGGCGCCCGATCCGGGCCTGGCCCATGACATGCCCCATGAGCTGGACGGCCGGCTGCTCTTCGCCGGGCGCTCCTCCTTCCCGGACAAGGCGGGCTTCTTCGCCGGCTGCGCCCTGCCCGAGGGGCATTGGAGAGAAGCGGAAGCGATGCTCACCCGCGGCGAGCGCCCGGATTTCGGCTGGTGGCGCGAGAAGCTGGGCATTGAGCGCCTGTGGCCGGACAAGGAGGTGCGCCGGGCCGGGTTCTGCGCCGAGGAGACGGGCAAGGCCTGGCGGGCGCTGTGCCTCACCAGGGCCTTCGAGGCGCTGGGGCCGGACCTCGCCGTCGTCGGCGACGCGGGCTGGCACGAGCTTTTGCCCGCCGGGGCGGACATCCGCCCGCCGGTGGACTACTACGGCTCGCTGCCCGGCCTCTCCGCCGGGGCCGCCTGCTGCCTGAACTGCACCAGCCCGCTTTTGCCCCACGGCCTGACCCAGCGGCACTTCGACGTCTGGGCCTGGGGGGGCGTGCTGCTCACCGACGCCACGCCCGGCCTGGCGCTGTTCCCCGAGGAGCTGACCCGGCCCGTGACCTTCCGCGCGCCGGACGAGCTGCCGGGCCTGTTCCGGAGGATATCGGCGGACGGGGAACTGCGCCGCCAGCTCCGGCAAGCCTGGCGCGAGCACGTCCGGAGCGGGCACACCTACGCCCGGCGGCTGTTCCGGGTGCTGGAAAGTATCGACTTGGCTGGCTGAACGATTGACTTGATGGGCTGATCTGGCCCAAAAGAGGCCCTCCAGCCCCCCCCAAGGAGACGCACCATGACCGCGAAGCAGAAGGACCAAAGGCCCGTCATCGACCTGCGCGAGGTCTGCTGCGGACTTGTGCCCGCCATCCTGGACCAGCTCACCGCCTGCATCGCGGACGAGGTGGACGTGCTGGTGCGCGCGGGCATCGAGACAGAGGTCATAAACGGCTTCGGGTCCGGCGGCGCGTGGACCGTCGCCTTCCTGCCCAGTTTCGGCCACGCCGTGGCGCGCTTCACCCGGCGAGGGGCCACGGACGGCGGCTACAAGCCTTCGCTGACCCTGCTCGACTATTAGTCGCCGCCAAGCCAGCCACTTCCCCACGCGACGCGCCCGGCGAAAGCCCGCGCAGGATGCCATGCCATGCAGTGCCCGCAGTCCGGGCATGTTCCGACGCATCGCGCAGCACGTATCGGCCATGCGCTCGGTGTTTCTTTTCACCAGCACAATTCCCTCATTGACAACCCCGCGCATTTGCATAAAAAGTATCATACCAAGCACCTTCAACCATTGTGATGTGCATCATGGCGGATTCCCCACCCGCCTTCACCTCCCAGTCAGTCCCACGGAGGCTGAACATGAAGAACCTGAAGACCATGACCAAGCTGGTCGGGCTGGCCTGCATCCTCTCGCTGCTCACCGCGCTCCTGGCGCTCTATTCCCTCAATGGGCTCCAGAAGATCTCCCACGACACGGATGTCCTGTTCTCCAAGGATCTCGCAGGTCTGGACAAGGCCCGCGAAATCAACATCAACGTGCTGCGCATGATGCGTGACGAAAAGGACCTGATCATCGCCGACACCCAAGAGGGGCTCTCCAGCGCCCTGCAGTCGCGCGAGAAGAGCGGCAACGACCTAACCAGGAACCTGCAGGCCATCGACGCCTTCTTCTACCTCCCGGAGGGCAAGGCCCGCGTGGAGCAGGCCCGGACCGCCATAACGGAGTGGCTCAAGGTGCAGGAAGAGGTGGTCCGCCTGGGCAACACCACCGATGCCGCCCAGAGCAAGAAGGCCCAGGCCCTGTCCAGCGGCGAGTCCCGCAAGAAGGCCGGGGCCGTTGCGGAGGCCCTGAACGAGCTGGTGGCCTACAAGGCCGCCACGGCCAAGCGCACCGCGGAGGAAAGCGCCAAGACCTACGCCAACACGCGCATGGTGGCCATCATCGCCACCCTGGTGTCCGTGCTGTTCGGCGTGGGCCTGGGCTTCATCGTCTCGCGCGACATGCTGCGCCAGCTGGGCGACGAGCCCGGCTCCATCTCGCAGCTGGCCCTGCGCATCGCCGGGGGCGACCTGGGCGTGCAGTTCGATCCCAAGCGGCCGGAAGTCGGCGTGTTCGGCGCCATGAAGCAGATGGTGGCCACCCTCAAGGGCAAGATCGCCGAGGCCGAGCAGAAGACCGCCGAGGCCGCCGAGCAGGCCAGGCTTGCGGCCATCGCCACCCAGGAGGCCAACGAGGCCAAGGCCAGGGCCGAACGCGCCAAGGCCGAGGGCATGCTCCAGGCCGCCCGCCAGCTGGAGGGCGTGGTGGAGGTCGTCACCAGCGCCAGCGAGGAGCTCTCCGCCCAGATCGAGCAGTCCAGCCGAGGCGCGGAGGAGCAGTCCAACCGCGTGGCCGAGACCGCCACGGCCATGGAGGAGATGAACGCCACCGTGCTGGAGGTGGCCAGGAACGCCCAGCAGGCCGCCGAGACCTCCGACCACGCGCGCAGGCAGGCCCAGGAGGGCGAGGGCATCGTGGGCAGCGTGGTCACTGGCATCGGCGAGGTGCGCCACCAGTCCGAGGCCCTCAAGACCGACATGGCCGAACTGGGCAAGCAGGCCGAGGCCATCGGCCAGATCATGAACGTCATTTCCGACATCGCCGACCAGACCAACCTGCTGGCCCTCAACGCCGCCATCGAGGCCGCGCGGGCCGGAGACGCCGGGCGCGGCTTCGCCGTCGTGGCCGATGAGGTCCGCAAGCTGGCCGAGAAGACCATGACCGCCACCAAGGAGGTGGGCGACGCCATCCGGGGCATCCAGGCGGGCACGCGCAAGAACATGGAGAACGTGGACCGCTCGGCCCAGACCATCGAGCAGGCCACCGGGCTGGCCACGCGCTCCGGCGAATCGCTCAAGCTCATCGTCTCGCTGGTGGACCAGGCCAGCGACCAGGTGCGCTCCATCGCCACGGCCAGCGAGCAGCAGTCCGCCGCCAGCGAGGAGATCAACCGCAGCGTGGAGCAGGTGGCCACCATCAGCGCCGAGACCGCCCAGGCCATGGGCCAGGCCAACCAGGCCGTGAGCGAGCTGGCCAGGCAGGCCCAGGTGCTCCAGAACCTCATCACCGAGATGAAGTCCCAGGGCTAGCCTCAGCCCCCGCAGGAAACAAAGAAAGGGCCGTCCGGCAGCGGGCGGCCCTTTTTCTTGCCGGTGGCGGCGACCCTCCGGCTACTCCGGCGGACCGCCCAGCATGAACATGTGCATGCGCCGGATCATCTGCGCGGGCACCTGCGACTGCCACAGCCCCAGGGCGTCGGCCACAAGCGACACGGCCACGAGCAGCGCCAGGCTCCCGGCGGCCACGCTCCACCACGGGATGCGCCTGCCCGCCACGGAGAAGCCCAGGCAGCCGGGCACCGGGCAGGCCCCCACGCACTCCGCGCAGCCCTGGCACTCCGGCGAGCTGACGCGGGCCAGCCGGTCCACGGGCAGCGCCACGGGGCAGGCCCCCGCGCAGCGCGAGCAGGACACGCACGTCTCCGCGTTGCGCGCCACGGCCACCGGGCTGGCCCAGGAGAGCAGGCCCAGCAACGCGCCGTAGGGGCACAGCGCCCGGCACCAGAAGGCCGGAATGACCACGCTGAAGGCGGCCAGAGCGCCCAGCACGCCCAGCGTCAGCGCCGAGGGATGCTGGAAGAAGAGCAGCATGCGCGTGTCGGCCACCATGTTGTAGGGCGAGCGCAGGAACTCCTCGATGCTGGCGGCGTCCATGCCCATGAGCGCCACCCAGGCGAAGCCCGCCAGGAGCAGGTACTTGGGCGCGGCCAGCATGCGCCGGGCCAGCGGGCCGGTGCGCACGTCCACGTCCAGCCTGCGGCCCAGGCGCTCCAGCAGGTTGGACACGAGCCCCACCGGGCAGAGCTGGCCGCAGAAGCCCTTGCGGAAAACCAGCGCCATGCCCAGGATGGCCAGGAAGATGGCCAGCCCGGCGGGGTGCACGGGGTCCCACTGGCCGGTGAGCGCCAGGCGCTTGGCGGCCATGAGCGCGCTGATGGGCAAAAAGCCCTCCACGGCGGGCGGCTTGGGGGTGAAGGTTTCGGTCTGCCCCATGGCCCAGGCCACGTGGGCCACGAAGCGCAGGCAGGTCCAGGCCAGGAACAAGGCGAAGCCCGCCTGCAGGACGAGCCTCAGGCGGGAGGGGGTGAGGGGGGATTTGGTCATGTGAGTGCTATGGCTGCCTTTCGGGGGATTTCCAGCAGAGGGATTGGAGCCTGGAGAGGGGCCGGGGAAAACGGCCCCTAGGCCCAGCCGCGCACCTCTCGGGCGTACAGCTCCAGGTTGTTGGGCTCGCCGGGCTTGTGGTCGTCGTTGTACAGCAGCGCGGACATGAAGAACACGCTGCCCACGCGCAGCGAGGTGGCCGCGCTGCCGGAGAAGGCCTCCAGCCGCTGCGCCGCGGCCTCGCCCAGCACGGGGTCGGACTTTTCCAGCGCGCTCACCAGGGCGTCGGCGTCCTCGACCAGGGCGGCGAGCAGCTCGGCCTTCTCGCGCATCTTGGCGGCGTAGGCGGACTGGTCTCCGGCGCCGTGAAGGATGGCCTCGGCCTCGGCCTCGATGGCCTTCACGCTCGCGGCGCGCTGATCCAGGAAATCGGCCAGGGCGAGGATGGACGGGCTGCTCATGTTGACCTCCGTGGACGGGGTTGGCGACGTGGGGAAGGTATGCCCGGCGGCGGGCCTTGGCAAGAGCCGAAACGCTCAGGAAAGCGCGGCGAAGCCCCGGCGCGCCTCCTCCACGAAGGCCCGGCAGCGTTCCGGATCCTTGGCCCCGCCGGGCCCCTCCAGCCCGGTGTGGGCGTCCACGCCCGCGGGGCGGGCCTCGGCTATGGCCCGGGCCACGTTGGCGGGGTTCAGGCCCCCGGCCAGGATGAGCGGCCTGGGCAGGGCCTGGGCCAGGCGGCGGCTCACGGCCCAGTCGTGGGTCTTGCCCGTGGCCCCGCTGGCCCCGGTGGCGGGGTCAAAGGTGTCGGTGAGGAAGGCGTCCACGTGCGGGGCATGCGCGCGGGCCAGCTCCAGCAGTGCCCGCTCGTCCCGCCCCGCGCCCAGCACCAGGCTCTTGATGAGCAGCAGCTCCGGCGCGGCGGCGCGCACCTCGGCCACGGCCCCCAGCGGCATGGCCCCGTGCAGCTGCAGCCCGCGGCAGCCCAGGAAGCGGCACAGCGCCAGGGCTTCCCGCGGGTCCTCCTCGTAGGTGATGCACACGCTCACGGCCCCGGCCTGCTCGATGGCCGCGCAGATGCCCCGGGCCTCCTCCTCGCTCACGTCCGGGCGGTGCACGGGCAGGCGCAGGGGCAGCCCCACGTGGGTGAACCCGCAGGCGGCCAGCATGCGGCCCTCGGAGGCATCGCGCGCGCCCGCCGCCTGGATCATGTGTTGCGAATTTGTCAAATGCGACCCCTGGATTTTTGCCGGCGCGCGGCGTATGTGGGGGACGTATCCGGAATCCCCCCCCTGGAGACACGCCGTGCAGTGCAAGGAACGACAGCCTTTCGACATCGTCCGCGACATTCTGAAGGTCATTGAGGAGCTCAACACCCTCAAGGACGTGGACGCCATACTGGACAAGGTGCTCGCCGAGGCGAGGCAGATGACCGGAGCCGACGCCGGGACCATCTTCCTGCTGGAGGAGGCGGGCCTGCGCTTCAGCTACGTGCACAACGACACCCTGTTCACCGGCATCGACGCCATGAAGCAGGTGTACACCGACTTCGTCGTGCCCGTGACCAACGATTCCATCGTGGGCTACGTGGCCCAGACCGGCCGGACGCTGAACATCGAGGACGCCTACGCCCTGAGCGGCAAGGAGCCGTACTCGTTCAACAAGAAGTTCGACCAGGACACCGGCTACAGCACCCGCTCCATCCTGACCATACCGCTCACCACCTTCCAGGGCAAGATCGTGGGGGTGATGCAGCTCATCAACGCCAAGGACTGCGACGGCCTGGTGCGCCCGTTCACCCCGGACGACGAGCAATACGCCCCGCTGTTCGCCAACTCCGCCTCCGTCACCATCGAGCGCGGCATCATGACCCGCGAAATAATGCTCAGAATGATGAAAATGGCCGAGATGCGCGACCCCAAGGAAACCGGCGCGCACGTGCAGCGCGTGGGCTCCTACTCCGCCGAGATCTACCAGCAGTGGGCCAGGAAGAAGGGCCTGGACGAGCTGACCATCAAGCGCTTCAAGGACTCCATCCGCCTGGCGGCCATGCTGCACGACGTGGGCAAGGTCGGCATCTCCGACACCATCCTCAAGAAGCCCGGGCGGTTCGAGCCGCACGAGGCCGCCATCATGAAGTGGCATTCGGTGTTCGGGGCCGCGCTGTTCGCCAACACCACCTCCGACCTGGACCGCATGTGCATGGACATCGCCCTGGGCCACCACGAGCGCTGGGACGGCCAGGGCTATCCCGGCAGGCTGCCCAGGGACCTCTCGCAGGTGCGCGAGCTGTGCGTGGAGCCCATCGCCGGGGAGGACATCCCCATCGCCGCGCGCATCACCGCCCTGGCCGACGTGTACGACGCGCTGTGCTCCCGCCGCGTGTACAAGGAGGCCTGGCCCGAGGAGGAGGTCATCCAGACCATCCTGGAGGGCCGGGGCACGCAGTTCGACCCCGACGTGGTGGACGCCTTCCTGGACATCCAGGACGTCATCCGCGCCATTCGCGCCAAGTTCGCCGAAAAACAGGCCTAGCGCCCGCCGAAGCTTTCCCCACCCAAAAGGACGGGGGCCTGGAGAGATCCCTCCAGGCCCCCGTTCTGCTTGCGGGGTCGGGTTCTGGCCCTCTTCGCCCCAGGGCTGTCGTCCAAAAGACGAATTTTGTTCCCTGGCGAGGAAAGAGCCGCTTCGGGGGCCAGGGATAGTACTCTGACGGTACAGCCCTGGCCCCGAAGCGGCTCCTGACGATGCCCAGGGGGCAAAAGGCGCTTTTGGACGACAGTCCTAGTAGGCGAAGTACATGGTCAGCGCCGAAACCACGGCGGTGATGAGCATGCTGATGACGAAGGCCGGGCGGATGGCCACCGAGGCCTCGCGGATCTTGTCGATGCTGGAGGCCGCGTTCTGCAGCTTGGCCGGGGAGATGACGCTGGCCAGGCCGCCGCCGATGGCGCTGCCCGCCGCGATGACCGCGCCCGAGGCGCCGATCTGCTCGGCGGTGGAGAGGTGCAGCTTGGTCAGCATGGCGATGGAGGAGGTCTCCGAGCCGCTGATGAAGCCGCCCAGCAGGCCCAGGTACGGGGCCACGGCGGCGTAGAACGTGCCGAAGGCCGTGGCCGAGGCTCCGGCCATGACGTTGACCATGTTGTGCATGGGCTCCACGAGCTTCCAGTCCGCGCCCTTGCCGGAGTGGTTCATGACGTAGGCGATGGCGAAGAACACCGAGGCCGACATGATGGGCCGACCCGCGCGCTTGGCGCTGGTCTTCAGCCCGCGCAGCACCTGCTCGCCCGAGGCGCGCATGATGGGCAGGGCCAGGAAGGTGCACACCAGCACCCAGAAATAGGCCTGCCAGAACAGGCGGATCATCTCCGGCTTGCCGGGGATGATCTCCAGCGGCATGGCCCACTGCTTGAAGGTGATGTTGAAGAACGGCAGCGAGGGCGAGTTGAGGATCACCGAGAACACGGTGAGCAGAATCCAGGGCGAGCAGGCCCGCGCCAGGCTCAGGCGGCTCTCCGCGGCCAGGTCCTTCTCGTTCAGCAGCGCGCGGTCCTGCAGGGGCTTGCCGGTGACCTTCACGTACAGCACCAGGACCAGGATGACGGCCAGGCCCGCGGCGATGCCGGTGATGGTGACCAGGCCCACCTGGGCCATGAGGATGGCCACCAGGCCCGCCGTGACGCCCGCGATGAGCGCCGGGACGAAGCCTTTCTTGACCATTTCGAAGCCGCCGGTGAGCTGCAGCATGCCCAGGGCGATGCAGGTGCTGACCACGGGCATGTACTGGGCGAAGTACATGCCCACCTCGCCCACGGGCTTGCCCACGAACTGGGCGAAGACCACCGCCGGAATGCCCAGCAGGGCGTAGGTGCACAGGGCGTCGTAGCCGATGGCGGGCAGCAGGATGGCGGCGAAGGTGGAGTAGCCCAGCGCGATCATGATGGGCGGCAGGATGGACACGGTGACCGCGCCCAGGCTGGTCAGCAGGATGCCGAAGCCCACGTTGATGATCATGATCTGCACGGTCTGCTGGCCCGGGGCGATGGTCTTCATCAGCGCCACCACGCGGGCCACCGCGCCGGTTTCCTGCATCAGCGTGATCTGCACGATGCTGGCGGCCATGACCAGGGCGATGGGCAGCGAAGCCACCAGGCCCGCGGCCGAGGCCGTGAGCACCACCTCCACGGAGGTGCCGAAATACAGCACCGCCACGCCCGCGGCCACCAGCCAGCCGATGTAGCCCGCCGTGTCCGCGGCCACGCGGTACACCAGAAGCAGGAAGAAGATCGCAATGACCGGGAAAAATGCAAGAAATACCGAAACGATGTCCATAGCCCCTCTCCGTCCCTCTCAACCACGCGCAGCGCGGGCCTGGCGGCCCACCGCCGCCCTCGCCCGTCCTCGGCCACGCGTCCACCCTCGCTCCCCGAAATGCAAGTGAGTACCCGCACACAAGGGCGGTCCTGCCACTGCCCGCACATGGAACACCACTCCGCACGGCTGTGCCGGGGCGGGTTCCGGGAGGGGGGTCGCAGGACCAATCGGCACGGCCGCAAGGCCGTTGCCGCCAAATGTGTATGCTCTCCGGGCCTGTAATGCAAGCCCCCGGGCAGCCTTTGCCACGGGGGCGAAGGTTGTTCGGCCAGCGGCCCGCGCCGGGGCGTTGCATTTGGCGCGCCGCTATGACAGGCTTGTGGACATCGCCCGCCCCCTGGCCCGGCGCAATTTTCTGCACACGGACGTGCCCATGCCCTGCCCGAAATATTTACGATTTGCGCTGCCGCTGGCCTGCTGCCTGCTGCTGGCCGCCTGCGGCGACCCCGTGGAGGCCGTGCGCCAGGCCCGGCTGGACGTGGCCCCCACGCGCACCGTGGCCGAGGGCCTGGAGGGCTACCCCTACTTCACCAAGGTACGCTGGACCAGCTTCGAGGACAAGGACGGCAAGACCATCGTGCAGGCCGAGTGCGACATCGACGTGGCCGCCAACTGCCGCGAGATGACCCCGCAGAGCCGGGCCATCGCCACGCGCGACGTGGCCCGCGACTATTTCCTCGTGCAGTTCGTGGTGGCGGGCTGGCCCAGGAAGGTGCGGCCCCAGTGGGCCACCCACGTCACGGTGTGCTCCCGGGGCAAGCGCCTGACCTTCACCGACCCCAGGTACCTGGACGTCATCCTGAATGGCGAACGGGTGCGCCAGTTCTGCCTGGAGGGCCTGAACTGCCCGGGCGAGCCCGGCGGCCCCGCGAGCGGGCCTGCTAGTTCTGCGGAGCCAGCCCGGTAGCCAACTCGCATCCCAGCGCCCCGGCCTGCTCCATGACCTCGGCGCGGGCGGCGGCGGCCCCGGGATCGTACACCCCGCAGGCCCGCAGCAGGCGGCTCTGGCCG
This sequence comes from Pseudomonadota bacterium, assembly GCA_023438245.1. Taxonomy (GTDB): domain Bacteria; phylum Desulfobacterota; class Desulfovibrionia; order Desulfovibrionales; family Desulfovibrionaceae; genus Humidesulfovibrio. Next base: position 17,426 of record JAEXRD010000102.1, read on the forward strand.
AAGCCCAGCCAGCGGTAGAAATACTCGTAGCGCGGGAAGATGTCCGTGAACAGGTCCTCCTTGGGGTGGCCCTGGGCGATGACGAAGGCCAGGTCCTTGCCCGGAGCCAGGCGCGAGCGCTCCCCGCGCGGCAGGTGGGCGTAGCCGGGCTTGAGGAAGCAGAAGCTGCGGTCGATGAAGCCCTTGAGCTGGGCCGTGACCTCGCCGAAGTACACCGGCGTGCCCAGCACCAGGGCGTCGCAGCCGCGCACGTCCTCCAGCACCGGGGTCAGCCCGTCCTTCAGCACGCAGGTCTCCGACTTCTTCTTGCAGGCCAGGCAGCCCTGGCAGCCCCGGTACTCCAGCTCGTTCAGGCGGTGCAGCACCACCTCGGCCCCGGCCTGCCGCGCGCCCTCCATGAGCGCGGCGAGCATGTCGAAGGTGTTGCCCTTGGGCCTCGGGCTTCCCAGCAGGCAAACCACCCGTCTCACTGCGCGTCTCATTTATCGCCCCCCTCTCCCGCCAGCAGGCGCTCCACCGCGCCGGTCTTGGAGCCCAGCCCCCCTTCGCGCCCCCTGCGCCAGTCCATCTTGAGCGTGAGGTAGACGCGGTCGCTGTCCGCCGCCAGGGCCTGGAAGCAGCGCTCCACCACCTCCATGACCTCCGCCCACTCGCCCTCGATGCAGGTGCCCATGGGCGTGAGCTGGTGGGCCAGCCCGCTTGCCCGGATGACGGCCACGGCGCGGGCCACGTAGGGGCTCACGCTGGGGCCCTTGTCCACGGGAAAGAGCGAAAGTTCGGCGATGAGGCTCATGGCGTCTCCATATGATTTCGGCGGGGGCTACTGGGGCCGGGCGGGCGTATCGGGCTGCTCCGATTCCTTCGGCGGGGCCTTGCGCGAGTAGCCCAGGTCCACCAGGTCGAAAAAGCGCAGCAGCATGGCGTAGGGGTCGTCCGGAAGATAGGCCCGCCGCTGCAGGATGGGCTCGCGGAACAGGCAGAGCAGGTGCGGCAGCACGCGGCTCTCCGTGGCCTTGTGGCCGTCGAAGGCCGCCGCGGCCCCGGCCAGGTCCATGGGCAGCAGGACCTTCTCCAGGTAGGTGCCCGGGCCGAAGGGGTCGGCGCAGGCCGCCTGGGGCGTGGTCATCAGGTACTGGCGGCACACCAGCGGGCGCTCCTCATAGATGGTGCACTTGCCCTGCTCCAGGAAGGGGCAGGAGATTCCCAGGTTCCAGTAGGCGCGCTGCATGCGCTGGAGGTTTTGCCAGTCGTGGGCCTGGCGGGTGAACGCGGCCAGCAGCTCCGGCAGCAGGCCGCACTGCTCCAGCCGCGCCAGCCCGGCCTGGAAACGCTCCTCCACCCTGGCCCGGCGGGCCCGGGGCAGGGCGCGCACCGTGCGTGCCAGGCGCAGGGCCTCGACCTCGCCCAGGACGACCAGATGCCGGCAGCACGCTCCGCACCCGGCGGCGCAGGACACAGGGCGGCCCATGGCGGCCAGGTCGGCGCGCGCGTGCTCCACCATGGCGTCGGCCAGGTCGCGGATGGCGGGCAGGATGTCCGGAAAAGACGCCCGCCCGCCCGGGAGCCGAAGCGGACGCGTCTCGCCGTCGCCCTGCGGCCCGGAGAGGCAGAATCCCGTGTGCCAAATCTTGAACATGGCCAACTTCCTTGCCGACGTTGCGGGCAATATGCCCCAGACGCCGGATAGGCGTCAACCTGCCGGGAGAAAAGCGTTTTTGATTTATCATGCCATTTCGGACAGATAACATCCACAACCACCACGGAAGCCATGCGAAACCCTGGGTTTTTTTGGCAGACCTCTTGCCATTGCGCCAGCTTCGGTGTACGAGGCCTGTATCTAAACCATCGTGCTCATTGAATATTTTTTCAGAGATTGTGTGCTTTTCGTGATATCGGTTTGATATTCGTGCTACGCACGAGGGTGCAAGATTCGGCGTTTATGTTTCGTACCATTCCTATCTATTCTGGAGGTGTTGTATGAAGGTTTCCGTAGGACATGGCTTGACCGGCGCAGAGAAACGCCTGGAAGAGCGTGGTGTTTCCCGCCGCGACTTCATGAAATTCTGCGGCACCATCGCCGCGGCCATGGGCATGGGCCCGGCTTTCGCCACTGACATCGCCGCGGCGCTGACTTCCGACAATCGCCCGTCGGTGATCTGGCTGCACAACGCCGAGTGCACGGGCTGCTCCGAGTCCATCCTGCGCACGGCCGCTCCCTACATCGACACGCTGATCCTGGACGTGATCTCCCTGGAGTACCAGGAGACCATCATGGCCGCCGCCGGCGAGATGGCCGAGAAGGCCCTGCACGACGCCATGAAGAAGCCCTACCTCTGCGTGGTCGAAGGCGCCATCCCCATGAAGGACAAGGGCATCTACGGCATGGTCGGCGGTCACACCATGCTCGACATCTGCAGCAAGGTGATCCCCGGCGCCCTGGCCACCATCGCCTACGGCACCTGCGCCACCTACGGCGGCGTGCAGGCGGCCAAGCCCAACCCGACCGACGCCAAGGGCGTGGCCGAGGTGTTCCCCAAGGCCACCGTCATCAACATCCCCGGCTGCCCGCCCAACCCGGTCAACCTCGTCGGCACCGTGGTCGCCGCCATCGAGACCGTGGTCAACAAGAAGCCCCTTCCCAAGCTCGACGACCTCAAGCGCCCCCTGGTCTTCTTCGGCGAGACCGTGCACGACAAGTGCGAGCGCCTGCCCTTCTTCGAGAAGGACCAGTTCGCCAAGAGCTTCGACTCCAAGGAAGCCAAGCAGGGCTGGTGCCTGTACAAGCTCGGCTGCAAGGGCCCCTACACCTACAACAACTGCCCCACCAAGAAGTTCAACCCCCTCGACAAGGGCGTGGGCGTGAACTGGCCCGTTCAGGCCGGCCACCCCTGCATCGGCTGCTCCGAGCCCAAGTTCTGGGACACCATGAGCCCCTTCTACGAAGAGCAGAAGTAGGCCTGGCCGGATAACAAGGCCCGATCAACAGTCGAACTTACAGCGCATTCATCCAAGGAGGACTATATATGGCTGGTTCCAAACCCCAGGCCGCTCCGGTCAAGGTAACTCCCAAGAGCACCTACTCGGGTCCCGTCATCGTCGACCCGGTCACCCGCATTGAAGGCCACCTGCGCATCGACGCCACCGTGGAAAACGGCAAGATCGTCGATGTGCGCAGCAGCTCCCAGCTGTTCCGCGGCCTCGAAATCATCCTCAAGGGCCGCGACCCCCGCGACGCCCAGCACTTCACCCAGCGCGCCTGCGGCGTCTGCACCTACGTGCACGCCCTGGCCAGCACCCGCTGCGTCGACAACGCCGTGAAGGTGAAGATCCCGAAGAACGCCACCATCATGCGCAACCTGACCATGGGTTCGCAGTTCCTGCACGACCACATCGTGCACTTCTACCACCTGCACGCCCTTGACTGGGTCAACGTGGCCAACGCCCTGCAGGCCGACCCCGCCAAGACCGCCGCTCTGTCCAACAGCCTCTCCCCGAACCGCAAGGAGACCGCCGAGCAGTTCAAGGCCGTGCAGGACAAGGTCGGCGCCCTGGTGAAAAGCGGCAAGCTCGGCATCTTCACCAACGCCTACTTCCTGGGCGAGAAGAAGAACGAGGCCTACTACCTGCCCGCCGAGGCCGACCTGATGGCCACCAAGCACTACCTTGACGCCCTGCACATGCAGGTCAAGGCCGCCCGCGCCATGGCCATCTTCGGCGCCAAGAACCCCCACACCCAGTTCACCGTGGTGGGCGGCGTCACCAACTACGATGCCCTCAAGCCCGAGCGCATCGCCGAGTACAAGGCCCTCACCGACGAAGTCGTGGCCTTCATCAAGGACTTCTACATTCCCGACCTGCTGGCCGTGGCCAGCTTCTACAAGGACTGGGCCGGCATCGGCGGCACCCAGAACTTCATCAGCTGCGGCGAGTTCCCCACCGACGAGTACGACCTGAACTCCCGCTTCTTCCCCCAGGGCGTCATCAACAAGCGCGACCTGACCAAGGTCGGCAACTTCGACCAGAACAAGATCATGGAGCACGTGAAGCACAGCTGGTACGTGGGCGACAAGGCCCTGCACCCGTACCAGGGCGTCACCGAGCCCAAGTACACCAACCTGAACGACAAGGACCGCTACTCCTGGATGAAGGCCCCCCGCTACGACGGCGAGGCCATGGAGACCGGCCCCCTGGCCACCGTGCTCGTCGCCTTCGCCAAGGGCCACAAGCCCACGGTGGACGCGGTGAACTTCGTGCTGCAGAAGCTGGGCGTGGGCCCCGAGGCCCTGTTCTCCACCCTGGGCCGCACCGCCGCCCGCGGCATCGAGTGCCTCGTCATCGCCAACCAGATGCAGACCTGGCTTGACGCCCTGGCCGGCAACGTGAAGGCTGGCGACACCGAGCTGTACACCCCCTGGAAGATGCCCCAGGAGGCCGAAGGCGTCGGCTTCGTGCAGGCCCCCCGCGGCATGCTGAGCCACTGGATCAAGATCAAGAAGGGCAAGATCGAGAACTTCCAGCTCGTCGTGCCCTCCACCTGGAGCCTGGGCCCCCGCTGCGCCGCCGGCAAGCTCGGCCCCGTCGAGGAAGCCCTCATGGGCACCCCGATCTTCGACCCCAAGCGTCCGGTCGAGATCCTGCGCACGGTCCACAGCTTCGACCCCTGCATCGCCTGCGGCGTGCACGTGCTCGACGCCAAGACCGGCCAGACCAGCAGCTTCAAGGTGTTGTAAACCGCATTAGCTTCTAGTATGGACGGGAATCCGGTTCGCCGGGTTCCCGTCCTTTTTTCAAGCGAGAAATCATGGCAGAGAACAAACGCATCCTGGTCCTGGGCGTGGGCAACATCCTGTTCACCGACGAAGGCATCGGCGTGGACGCGGTGCTGGAGATCGAGAGGCTCTACGACGTCTCGGACAATGTCACCCTCATGGACGGCGGCACCCTGGGCACCCGGCTCATGGACCCCATCATGAACTGCGACCAGCTCATCGTCGTGGACGCGGTGCTGGGCGACGGCCCGGCAGGCAGCATCTACCGCCTCACCGGCGAGGACCTGCGCAAAAGCCTGGCCTTCAAGGACTCCATGCACCAGACCGACCTGGTGGACACGCTCATCATGTGCGAAATCGTGGGCAACAGGCCGGAGGCCGTCATCATCGGCATGGAGCCCCACGACTACCACACCATGCACGTGGGCCTCTCCCCGGCCGCCCTGGACCGCCAGGAGGCGCTCATCGGCTTTGTGCTGGAGGAAGTCACCAAGGCCGGGGGAACCTGGGCCAAAAAGGCCGCCCCCGCCCCCAGAACCACGGAGTACGAACCATGTGCTTAGCTGTTCCCGCCGAAATCATTGAAATTTCCGAGGGCGTCGCCACCTGCCGCGTGGGCGAGGGCAACACCACCATCAACGCCTCGCTCATGATCCTGGACGACGAGGTCACCATCGGCGACTTCCTCATCATCCACGCGGGCTTCGCCATCCGCAAGCTGGACCGCGCCGAGGCCGAGGAAACCCTCAAGGTGCTGCGCGACGTGATGCAGGCCGCCGAGGAGGCGGGCATCAAGCAGGACGACATCCGCCTGTAGCGGAAATTCCGGGGTGCCCACCGGCCCAAACATCAGGAGCCCCTCCGCGCACGGGCGGAGGGGCTCCTGATGTTTGGGAATGCGGGAAAGCTACTGGCCGGGCCGGTCCGCCTTCCAGACCAGCAGGAAGAGCGACTTCAGGCCCAGCTTCTCCTTGGCGAAGGCCATGAACTCCTTGGAGAAGTCCTTGTCCGCCGCCACCAGATAGGCCGTGCCCGTCTCATTGAAGGAATCCACGCCCGAGCCCTGGTGGCTGCCGTGCACGCGCATGGCCGTGAACCCGCCCGCCGTCTTGTCCAAAAACGCCCCGAACTCCGTGATCTTTTCCGCCGGGATGGAGGACGGCAGCACCATGTAGTGCACCGTGGCCTTGCGCCCGCCCGCCAGGGCGGCGGGAACCAGCATCAGCACAAGGGCGAGGGTCAGCAGGAACGTCTTCATCCGCATGTCCATTTCTCCTTTCCAGTCTTGCGCTGCTACGGCATGAGCGGGGCCGTGGGCAGCCCGGCGGCCTCGGGCAGGCCGAGCATGAGGTTGGCCCCGGCCACCGCCTGGCCGGAAGCGCCCCGGCAGAGGTTGTCTATGGCCGAAAGGATGATGAGCCGACCGATGCGCTCGTCCACGGCCAGGCCGATGTCGCAGAACATGGTGCCGCGCACCCAGCGGGTCTCGGGCAGCGTTCCGGCGGGCAGCACGCGCACCAGCGGCTCGTCCTTGTAGCGCTGGGCGTACAGGGCGTGCACCTCGGCCAGTCCCATGGGCTTCTTCAGCCGCGTGTAGATGGTCGAAAGAATGCCGCGGTTGATGGGCAGCAGGTGCGTGTTGAAGGACAGCGCCACGGGCGAACCGGACAGCAGCGAGACTTCCTGCTCGATCTCCGGGGTGTGGCGGTGCTTGGTCAGGTTGTAGGCCCGGAAGGTGTCGGACACCTCGCAGAACAGCGTGCCCACGCTGGCCTTGCGCCCCGCGCCGCTGGTGCCGCTCTTGGCGTCCACCACGATGTCATCGGTGTGCACCAGCCCCTTCTCCAGCGCCGGGGCCAGGCCCAGGATGGCGCTGGTGGGGTAGCAGCCGGGATTGGCGATGAGCCGGGCGGCGCGCATCTTGTCGCGGTACAGCTCCGGCAGGCCGTACACGGCCTCGGACAGCAACGCGGCCTGGGTGTGCTCCACGGCGTACCATTTCTCGTAGGTGGCCTTGTCCCGCAAACGGAAATCCGCCGAGAGGTCCACCACCTTCACGCCCTTTTCCAGCAGCGCGGCGGCGATCTCCATGGCCGTCTTGTGCGGCACGGCCAGGAACACCAGCTGGCACGAGGCCGCCAGCTCCGCCGGGTCGGGCTGGGAGACCACGATGGAGCCCATGCGGCCCAGGTCGCCGGGGCCGGAAAGATAGGGGTACAGGCTGGAGAGGGTCTTGCCCGCCTCGGAGCGCGAGGTGGCGCGGACCAGCTCCAGGTCCGGGTGCCCGGCCAGCACCCGGCACAGCTCCATGCCGGTGTAGCCGGTGACGCCAACCAGGCCGACGGGGATGCGGTTTCTCATCGCGCTACCCGGCCTTGTTCACGTACTTCATGCGCAGGGTGTAGAGCATGTCGCACAACAGCTTCTTCTCCTCATCGGTGAGGCCCTTGCAGGTCTTGTCCTGCAGCATGCCCAGGATGTCGATGGTGTGCTTGGCCAGGTGCGGCTGGAAATCCACCGTGCCGGTGGTGGGGTCCGGGGCCTCGCCCAGGTGCACCATGGCCGAGGAGGACAGGGACAGCACGAAGGTGGAGAAGGTGATCTCCGGCAGACCCATGAGGTTTTCGCCGCAGCCGCCGCATTGCTTGTTCTCGGCCATGTGAGCCTCCGCTGAAAGTTCGGGATGGCCCGGACATACACCAGCGGGGCGCTGGGCACAAGGCCGCCGGTGCCACAACCCCGCTCCGGGCCAGGGCTTTGCATCCGTCCCGGAAACGGATACAAGAGCCCATTCGCAGACCTTCGCCAAGGAGACCAAATGCTCGCCATCCTGCTCATCATCGTGGCCTTCGGCCTGGGGTGCATTCCCTTCGGCCTGTACGTGGCCCGCTTCGTCAAGGGCATCGACCCGCGCGACTCCGGCAGCCGCAACACCGGCGCCACCAACGTGGCCCGGCTGTGCGGCACCAAGTGGGGCGTGCTCGTGCTCGTCCTGGACCTGGGCAAGGGCTGGCTGCCCGTGGCCCTGGCCCCGGCGGACACCGGCTGGCTGCCCCTGAGCGCCATCGCCCTGGCCGCCATCCTGGGCCACATCTACTCCCCGCTGCTGGGCATGAAGGGCGGCAAGGCCGTGGCCACCACCATCGGCGCGTTCCTGGCCCTGGCGCCCTTCGCCACCCTGCTCTCCGTCATCTGCTGCCTGGGCGTCATCGCCCTGTCGGGCTACGTGTCCATGGGCTCGCTCACCCTGGCCCTGGCCCTGCCCTTCTTCTCCTTCTTCACCGGCAACTTCTCCATCGTGCCCCTGGCGCTCATCGTCATGCTCATCCTGTTCTGGCGGCACCGCGAGAACATCCTGCGCCTGTCCCGCAACGAGGAAATGCCCTGGCGACGCCGCAAGGACGACCCGCCCAGCGAAATGCCCGACGTGGAGGCGTAAGTTGAGG
>JAEXRD010000114.1 GCA_023438245.1 Pseudomonadota bacterium
GGCCGGAGCGCCCCCCTCGGCATGCTAGATAACTTTGTTCAGCGGATACTCGATGATGCCCTCGGCGCCGAGCTCCTTGAGGCTGGGGATGAGCTCGCGCACCACGGCCTCTTCCACCACGATTTCCACGGACAGCCAGTTGGGATCGGACAGGCTGCTCACGGTGGGGGAGGTGAGGCTGGGCAGCACCTTGGCGGCCTCGTCCATCTTGGCCTTGGGCATGTTCATCTTCAGGCCCACCATGCGCTCGGCGCGCAGCGCGCCCTGCAAGAGCAGGTTCATGCGCTCGATCTTGGCGCGCTTGAAGGGGTCTTCCCAGGCCTTCTTGTTGGCGATGAGCCGGGTGTTGGTGAACAGCAGGTCCTCGATGATCTTCAGGCCGTGGGCGCGGATGGTGGTGCCGGTCTCGGTGACCTCCACGATGGCGTCGCACAGGCCCTCGACCACCTTGGCCTCGGTGGCGCCCCAAGAGAAGGAGACCTCAACCGGGATGTTGCGCTCGGCGAAGTAGCTCTTGGTGAACTGCACCAGCTCGGTGGCGATCTTCTTGCCGGCCAGGTCCTCGGGCTTGGTGTAGCCGGAGTCTCCGGCCACGGCCAGCACCCAGCGGGCGGGGCGGTTGCTGACCTTGGAGTACACCAGGTCGGACACCACCACCACGTCGGAGTTGTTCTCCAGGATCCAGTCCTTGCCGGTCAGGCCGCAGTCCAGCGTGCCCTGCTCCACGTAGATGCTCATCTCCTGGGCGCGGCACATGCTGCAGGTGATCTCGTCGTCGTCGATCTCGGGGAAGTAGTTGCGGGAGTGCAGGCGGATTTTCCAGCCGCTCTTCTCGAACAGCTTGATGGTGGCGTCCTGAAGGGAACCCTTGGGAATGCCCAGCTTCAGCTTGTTGGCGCTCATTTTCCGTAAACCTCCTTGGGATCGAACACTATGGGAGAGCAATCGCGCTCGGCGTTGCCGGACATCTCACGGTAGAAACAGCTTCTATGGCCGGTATGGCAGGCCGCGCCGCCCACCTGCTCCACCAGCACCAGCACGGTGTCGGCGTCGCAGTCCAGGCGGATGGTATGGACCTTCTGCACATGGCCGCTGGTGCCGCCCTTGTGCCATAGGGTCTTGCGGCTGCGGCTGTAGTAGTGGACCTCTCCGGTGGCCAGGGTCTTGTCCCAGGCCTCCTCGTTCATGTAGGCGAGCATGAGCACCTCGCCCGTGGCGGCGTCCTGGGCGATGGTCGGCACCAGCCCCCCCGCGCACTTCGCGAAATCGGGTCGGAACATGTTCTACCTCGTGTGGGAATTGGACGCGGGCGTTGCTGAGCCCCGCGCCGAAGTGCGGGTATACGCAATCGAAGCGCGGTTGTCCAATTCCGTGAAACGGCCCCCCTGGAACGAGGGCCGGAGGGCGGGCAGGGGGGAACTACAGCGGCTTCTTGGAGCGCATGACCACCTGCTTGACGCCGATGCCCTTGAGCTTTTCCTTCAGCCCGCGCGTTTCCACGGGGGTGCCCTGGAAGGGGCAGACCACGCGGTACCAGGTCTTGCCGTCCGCCGTGCCGGTCTCGATCTCGGCCTTGAGCCCGGTGGACTTGACCTTCTTGAGGAAGGCCTTGGCCTGCTCCGGGTCGGGGAAGCTGCCCGCCTGGTAGACGTAGGCGTAACGCTTGGTGTCGCCGTCGGCCTTCTGTTCGGGCTTGGCCTCGGCCTTCTTGTCCGCCTTCTGATCGGCAAGCTTCTCGGCGGCCTTGTGGTCCGCGGCCTTCTTGTCGTCCTTGCCCTTTTCGGCGGGCTTGGCCTCGGGCTTCTTCTCTTCCTTCTTCTCGGGGGCCTTGGGCTTGTGCTCCACCTTGTCGATGGGCTTGGCCGGGGTGGGCTCCGTGCCCTTGGCCTCCAGGTGCTCGCGGAACTGCAGTTCCTCGGGCCTCAGGATCTCGCCCGCGTCCTTCTGGGCGGGCGGCTCGGTGGGCATGATGCGCGCCACAGGCGGCAGCGCGGCCTCGGGCCTGTGGCCGCGTCCCACCAGCACGCCCAGCACGAAGAACAGGGTCAGCGCCAGCGCCATGGAAGCCACCAGCGTGGCCAGCCCGCCGAAGGTGAAGCTGTAGGTATAGGTGCGGCCCTGGCTGCCGGGATCTTTAAGCTTGATGGGCGTGCTCATTGGCTTCGGTCGGCTCCTTGATCGTGCGCTGGGAATACGCTGGGGCGGCTACTGCTCGCCGTCCTCCGACGCCACCTGGTCCATGCGCTCCGGCGCGCTCACGCCCAGCAGGTCCAGGCCCGCGGCCAGCACCGTGGCCACGCAGGACAGCAGCAGCAGGCGCGCGCCCGCCACGTCCGCCCCGGCGGAGAGGACATGGTGCTGCGTATAGTACTTGTGCAAGGCCGCGGCAAGCTCTCCCAGGTAGTGGCTGATGTGATGCGGCGAGAGCGCCTGGGCGGCCTGGGCCGTCACGGTGGGGAAGCGCTCCAGCAGGCGGCAGATCTCCAGGTCCTCGGGGGTGTTCAGGCAGGCGTAGGCCGCCTCTCCGGGCTGGGCCGGGGCGATGTGCGCATGCGCGGCCTTGCGCAGCATGGAGTGGATGCGCGCATGCGCGTACTGCACGTAGTACACCGGGTTGTCCATGCTCTTCTTGCGCACCAGCTCCAGGTCGAACTCCAGCTGGGAGTCGGACTTGCGCGACAGGAAGATGTAGCGCGCGGCGTCGGCGCCCACGTAGGCCACCACGTCGGCCAGGGTCTCGAACTGCCCGGCGCGGGTGCTCATGGCCACCTGCTCGCCGTCCTTGAGCAGGCTCACCAGCTGCACCAGGATGACCGTGAGGTCGCCCCCCCGGCCCAGGGCCTCCACCGCGCCCTGCATGCGCGGCACGTAGCCGTGGTGGTCGGCGCCCCAGATGTCGATGAGCGTGTCGAAGCCGCGCTCGAACTTGTTGTGGTGGTAGGCGATGTCCGAGGCGAAGTAGGTCAGCTCGCCGCTGGACTTCTTGAGCACGCGGTCCTTGTCGTCGCCGAAGTTGGTGCTGCGGAACCACACCGCGTCGTCGGCCTCGTAGGCCAGGTCGCGGGCCTTCAGGTCGGCGAAGGTCTTGTCCACCGCGCCGCCCAGCACCAGGCTCTTCTCGCTGAACCACACGTCGTGGCCCACGCGGAAGTCGGCCAGGTCGCGCTTGATGCCGGCCATGATGTCGTCCACGGCGTGGCGGAAGCACAGGTCCACGGCCTGGGCCTCGGGCAGTTCCAGGATGCCGGGATGCAGCTTGTGCACCTCGGCGGCGATGTCACGGATGTAGTCGCCCCGGTAGAAGTCCTCGGGGTCGGGGATGTCCTGGCCCGCCATCTGGCGCAGCCTGAGCCACACGCTGTCGCCCAGGATGCGCATCTGGCGTCCGGCGTCGTTGATGTAGTACTCGCAGGAGACCTCGTGCCCGGTCTTGCGCAGGATGCGCGCCAGGCTGTCGCCCAGGGCCGCGCCCCGGCCGTGGCCGATGTGCAGCGGGCCGGTGGGGTTGGCGGAGACGTACTCCACCTGCACCTTTTTGCCCTGGCCCACGTTCACGCTGCCCACGTCCAGGCCCGCGCGGGCCACGTCGGCGATGATGGAATGCCAGAAGCGGTTGGCGAAAGTCAGGTTGAGGAAGCCCGGCCCGGCCACCTCCACGCGCTCGATCTCGCTGGCCTGGGCCTTCAGGTCGGCGGCCAGGGCCTCGGCCAGCTCGCGCGGCTTCATTCCGGCCTGGCCCGCCAGCAGCATGGCCACGTTGGCGGAAAAATCGCCGAACTTGCGCTCGCGCGGGGGCTCGATGACGGCCTTTTCGGGCCAGGGCAGGCCGCGCGCGGTCAGGGCGCGGCGCAGGTTGTCCTCGACGTATTGCTTGGCTTTCATGCTCTCTCCAAGGGGTGTGCTGCGCCTGCCCTAGCACAGCTTGGCGCGCAACAAAAGCCCCGCCGGGGTGGCCTTCCCGTCCCGCCGCTGCCGGTCGGCGGGCCTGGACAGCGAAGCCCCCCAAGGATACGTAGAGTCTGGCGGCTCACCTTTTTTCTATCCGTTGAGAGGCACAATGGCGCAGTTCTTCAAACTTCTGTTCAGTTTCGCCCCCTGGCTCGCCTTCATGTTCATCGCCCACGGCTCGCTGCTGCGGCTCAAGATCGGTCTGGCGGTGGCCCTGGCGCTCTCCGTGGTCATGGGCCTCATGGGCCTGCACCGGGGGGTCATCCTCTGGGCGGGGCTGGCCTTCTTCGTCTACGCCACGGTCGCGGTGCTGGGCTTCGAGCACATGTGGACGGTGACGCACATGGGCGTGCTGGCCCACGGCACGCTGGCGCTCTCCACCTGGTACACCCTGGCCATCGGCAAGCCCTTCACCCTGGAATACGCCAAGGACCACGCCCCGCGCGAGATGTGGACCCATCCGGCCTTCATCGCCACCAACAACCTGCTCACCGGCGTGTGGGGCACGGTGTTCACCCTGGGCGCGCTCATCGCCTGGCTCAAGATGACCGTGAAGGTGGACCCGGAGTGGCTTTACGAGGTCGCCAACTACTCGCTGATGGTGGGCTGCATGGCCTTCACCACCCGGTATCCGGAATGGATCAAGCAGCGCCGCATGGCCGAGGCCAAGGAGAACGCATGACCGACCAGCATCTGCCCGCCAAGCCCGCCTCGGCCTCGGCGGTGACGCTCTCCCACCTGGTGCTGCCCGACGACGCCAACCCCGCGGGCAACGTGCACGGCGGCGTGATCCTGAAGCTCATCGACACCGCCGCCGGGGTGGTGGCCATGCGCCACGTGCGCGGCCACGCCGTCACCGCCAGCATCGACCGCATGGACTTCCTCAAGCCCGTGTTCGTGGGCGAGCTGGTGATCTTGAAGGCCAGCCTGAACATGGTGGGCCGCACCAGCATGGAGGTGGGCGTGCGCGTGGAGGCCGAGAACCTCTACACCGGCCAGGTGCGCCACACCAACTCCGCCTACCTGACCTTCGTGGCCCTGGACGATGTGGGCAGGCCGCGCCCGGTTCCGCCGCTCATGATCGATTCCGAGGAGGCCCGCCGCCGCGAGCACGAGGCCCTGCGCCGCCGCGAGCTGCGCCGCCAGGCCATTGCCGAGGAGCGGGGCCCGCGGAACGGGGCGGAATGAGGGGAATCCAGCCCGCTACCAGGGCTGCCAGCCGCCGGAGCGCGATTTTCCCGCCAGGGGCGCATCTCCTGCGCTCAGGGCATTTTCCTCGTGAACGACACGAAGTGTCCCGCCCTCTTCCCACACGGCCACCAGGTCGAAGCGGCAGGGGCGGCTCCACAGGTCATGCAGGGACAGGTACTGGCGCGCGGCGCGCAGCAGGCGCTCGCACTTCTGCGGCGTCAGGCCGTCCGCCGGGCCGCCCAGCGAACCCGCCCCCCGCGCCTTGACCTCCACGAACACCAGCGTATCGCCCTGCTCGCACACCAGGTCCAACTCCAGCCTGCCCAGGCGCAGGTTGCGGTGCAGAATGCGCAGGCCCTTGGACTCCAGGAGCCGCGCCGCCGCGTCCTCGCCGCGCTGGCCTAGAACGAGATGCCGGGCAGGCACGGCTGCGTTTCCTTGCTTTCGGGCTTCCGGCGCAGGTCGGCCAGCAGGGCCAGCCGGTCCTCCTCGGGCAGCACGCCCCGGAAGGTCAGGCGGTGCTGGCGGCAGGGGCCCAGCTCGCGCAGGGCCTGGAAATGCGTGGCCGCTCCGTAGCCCTTGTGGCCGGAGAAGCCGTAGCCGGGGTGGCGGCGGTCCAGGGCCGTGAGCAGCCTGTCGCGGAAGGTCTTGGCCAGGATGCTGGCCGCGGAAATGGCGGGCACCAGCGCGTCGCCATCCACGATGGCGCGCTGGGGCAGGGGCGCGGGGCAGGTCTTGTTGCCGTCGATGAGCAGCAGGGCCGGGCGCACCCGGAGCAGCGCGGCGGCGCGGGCCATGGCCCGGAGCGTGGCCGCCAGGATGTTCACGCGGTCGATCTCGCGCGGCCAGGCAAGGCCCAGGCTCCAGGCCAGGGCCACCTCCTTGATGCGCGGGGCCAGGGCCTCGCGCCGGGCGGCGCTGAGGGCCTTGGAGTCGCCCAGGCCGGGCAGGAGCTCGGCGAGCCGGGCAGGATCGATGTCCGGGGGCAGGATGACGGCGGCGGCCACCACCGGCCCGGCCAGGCAGCCGCGCCCGGCCTCGTCGATACCAGCAACGGGGCCTGCGACGGGTTCGGAAGCAGGCGAGGCCTCCAGGTCATCGAGCAGGGATGCCCTCCGCGCCACGCTCGCTCCTAGTAGTTGAGGATTCGGTCCGCCGCGCGGATGGCGTCGGCCAGGAAGGCCATGTTCTGGCGCTTCAGGTGCTCGGTTTCCTCCACGCCGTGGAGGTCCATGCACTTGCCTCAGGCCGCCAGCACGCCCTCGCTCAGGGCGAAGAGCCGGGCCTGCTCGGCGATGCGGAAGGCCTCGGTGTCGCCCCGGTCCAGGGCCACGGCCGGGCCGTTCAGGAACAGGGTCACGTCCTCGCCCTGCTCCAGCAGCACGTTGGCCAGGCGCACGGCGTTCCACTTGATCTCCGGGCTGTCGCTGGAGAGCACGATGAGTATCTGCATCCGGTCATCCTCCTGTTCAGGCGTGATAGCCACTTGCCCGTCGCCGCGCAAGCGCCAAGTCCCCGGAAAGGCTCTGTGCGAGCCCTTCCGGGGACCTTGCTCTGGTCGGGTGATCCTGGGCTTTCGCCCCGGGTCCTACTCCCAGGTCTGGCGGGACTTGAGGCGGGCGGCCTTGCCGGCGAGCTTGCGCAGGAAGTAGATGCGGCTGCGGCGAACCTTGCCCTGGAGCACCACTTCCACGCGGTCGATGGCCGGGGTGTGCATGGGGAAGATGCGCTCCACGCCCACGCCGTCGGACACCTTGCGCACGGTGAAGGTGGCATCGGTGGTGCCGCGGTGGATGCGCAGGACCACGCCCTGGAACACCTGGATGCGCTCTTTGTCGCCCTCGATGATGCGGGTGTGGACCTTCACGGTGTCGCCCGCGCGGAACTCGGGCATGTCCATGCGCAGGTGTTCGTTTTCGATCTGACGGATGATGTTCATATCAGGACTCCTTTTTACGGAAAAAACGTCGTTCTTGTCACAACCGGACGCCTACAGCGCGTCGCCCAGCAGCCTGTCGACCGCCAGGGCGGCGGCGGCGCGCACCGGCAGGTGGTTGTACGCCGCAAAGGGCCGCAGCGGCGGCAAAACCGCTTGGGCCGACTTGAAAACCTCCGGGGCCAGGCCGTGCCCGGTTCCCAGAACCAGCAGCGCCGGGCCCTGCCCGAGCCAGCCGCGCGCCTCGCTCCAGGCCGCGAAGGCCAGGGGCCGGGGCCTTCTGCCCCGAGGCGGCCGCTGGTGCGTGCGGGCGCTGGTGGCCAGCACGCGGGGGGCCTGTCCGGCCAGCTGCTCCACGCGCAGCACGGCCTCCTCCAGGCTTTCCACCATGCGCCCGTGGCGCAGGGCCTCGGCCCGGTCCGGGTTCACGCGGCCTCCGGCCCCTTCGGTCCAGTGGCCCAGCAGGCGCTCCCCCAGCTCCCGCTGATCGACGAGAGGGGTGGCGAAAAACACTCCTCCCAGTTCATACGTGCGGGAAACGCGGCACATATCGTGAATGTCCAGGTTTGTCAAAGAAACTGTGCAGGGTTTTCCGGCCTTGTCCAGCACGGGATGGTGCAGCAGGCACAAAAACAAGTTTCTTCCCAGGCTTGCGGAGCGCTCTCCGGCGGCCCGGATTTCGCGCAGCCAGGCGAGGTCGTCGCCGCCCAGCCGGGCCTGGGCCAGCAGTTCGGGCCGACGCGCCAGCGTGCGCCGCAGCGACTCCCGCCGCCGCCAGGCCGCCACCGGCCCGTGCGCGCCGGAGCGCAGCACCTCGGGCACCTCGCGGCCCTGGTAGACCTCGGGCCGGGTGTAGTGCGGATATTCCAGCAGCCCGGCGGAAAAGCTCTCGTCCTCGCCGGACTCCTCCTTGCCCATGAAGCCGGGGATGAGCCGGGCCACGGCCTCCAGCACGCACAGGGCCGCGGCCTCGCCGCCGTTCAGCACCGCCTCGCCCACGCTCACGGGCACAAGCCCCTCGTCCTCGATGAGCCGCTCGTCGATGCCCTCGTAGCGCCCGCAAACCAACGTCAGCGGCTCGCCCGAGACGACGCGGGCGGCCAGCTCGCGCGCCAGTTCCTGGGTCAGCGGGCGGCCCGAGGGCGCCAGCACCAGGCGCAGGCCCTTGCCGCCGTTCTCGGCCTCGGCCTTGGCCAGCGCCGCGGCCAGGGGCGCGGGCTGCATGACCATGCCCGGCCCGCCGCCGTAGGGCCGGTCGTCCACGTGGCGGTGGCGGGCGGTGGAAAAGTCGCGCGGGTTGAGGAGCGCCACGCTGACCAGCCCCCCGTCCACGGCCTTCTGCATCTGGGCGCAGGTGAGCGGCCCGGCGAAAAACTCCGGGAACAGGGTGAGGATGGTGAAGCGGGCGGGCGCGTTCATGGGGATATCGAGACTAGGGGATGGCCGGGCTCTCGTCAACAAGATCGGGCCCGCGTCAAGCAGACCCCTTCGGGGCATCAGGCCAGCAGAGCGGCCAGGGCCTTGGCGTAGTCCGAGGCCATGCGCGCGGCGGGGAAGCGGCGCTGGCCCTGGTCGTAGGCGGCCTGGCCCAGGCGCCGGGCCAAAAGCGGGGAATCCAGCAGCCGCGCCGCCCCCTCCACCAGCCCGGCGCGGTCGCCCTCCGGAACCAGCAGGCCCGTGGCCCCGTGGGTCACGATCTCCGGCACGCCGCCGACGGCGTAGGAAACCACGGGCAGCTCCTGGGCCGCGGCCTCCAGCAGCACCAGGGGGTGGTTGTCCGCAAGCGTGGGATACACCAGCGCGTCGGCGGCGCGCATGGCCAGGGCCAGCTTGGCCCGGTCCACGTAGGGCCACACGGTTAGGCCGTCGGGCGTGGTTCCGGACTGGTCGCCGCCCACGGCCAGGCCGCGCAGGGTGTCCCCCGCAAGGTCCGGCAGGCGCGAGCGGATCTCGCTCCAGTACTCCGGCCACTGCGCGCCGGACTTGTAGGC
>JAEXRD010000120.1 GCA_023438245.1 Pseudomonadota bacterium
CCCTTTGGATGTGTGGTCGGTGTGTGGGCTAGGCCTTGGTCTTGTCCTTGGCGGGCAGGGTGATGGCGGCGGTGGCCATGTTGTCCGCGGCGGTGGCCAGCTGGCAGGCGCTGGAGCAGGCCTTCTCGGTGTTGGTGCCGGGGATGAGGCCGGGCATGACCGAGAGCAGCGACAGGCACAGGGCGGCCAGGTAGGGTGCGCTCTGGACCACCAGGATGACGGCCCAGGTGACGATGTCCGGGTTCTCGGTGCCGTAGCGGGCGATGACCGCGGCGGCGGAGAGCCAGAGCAGGCCCAGGATCACGAGTTCCTCGCGGGCCATGAGCAGGCCGCGCACCACGGCGCAGCGCTCCTCGCACTTGGGCGTGCGCAGGAAGGGCTTGGATTTGGTGAAGATGCCCTGGAAGATGGCCTTGGCGATGGTATGGGTGAGCGCCAAGCCGGCGATGGCCGCGCCGATGCGCGCCCACAGGCCGCATTTCACGCGGGTCTTGTACAGCCACATGAAGTGGAACAGCTTGAAGATGAACGCGCCGAGGGGGGGCAGCAGGAAGATGGACAGCGGCGTGCCGAAGAAGCGGGGCAGCACGAGCATGCCCAGCGACCACACGAGGCTGACCACCAGCACGGCGATCTGGGTGGCGTCGGCGAACCAGGGCAGCCACCCGGCGATGAAGTGGAACTTCTGGCCCAGGGTGAGCTTGGTGGTCTTGTTCCAGGGCATCAGCTCAGACCAGTGGCGCTTGAGGATCTGCACGGCGCCGTAGGCCCAGCGGAAGCGCTGGCGCTGGTAGCCGGCGTAGGTGTCGGGGGTCAGGCCCTTGCCGAAGCTTTCGGGCACGTACACGGTCTCGTAGCCCTTTTCCATCACGCGCAGGCCCAGCTCGGCGTCCTCGCAGATGCACCATTCGCCCCAGCCGCCGATCTCGTCCATGACGGAGCGGCGGATCATGGTCATGGTGCCGTGCTGGATGATGGCGTTGCGCTCGTTGCGGTGCACCATGCCGATGCGGAAGAAGCCGTCGTATTCCCAGGCGCACACGGTCTTGTAGGGGTCGCCCTCCCACTCGCGGTGGTCCTGGGGGCTCTGCACGATGGCGATGTCCTTCTTGGCGAAGTACGGGGTCAGGCTGCGCAGCCAGCTGCGGCGCACCTGGTAATCGCTGTCCACGATGGCGATGACCTCGGCGTCCGGGGCGGTCTCCTTCAGCGCGAAGTTGAGCGCGCCGGCCTTGTAGCCCGGCCATTCCTCCAGGTGGAAGAAGCGGAACTTGGGACCGAGCTTGGCGCAGTGCTCCTCAAGGGGTTTCCACAGCGCGGGGTCGTGGGTGTTGTTGTCGATGAGCAGCACTTCGTAGTTGGGGTAGTCCAGGGCGGCCAGGCTGTTCATGGTGGCGATGACCATGTCGCTGGGCTCGCGGCAGCAGGCCACGTGGATGCTGACCTTGGGCAGGCCCTTGTCGGAGTCGTGGCGCAGGGGGTAGAAGCGGCGCTTCAGGCCTTCGGGCCAGAGCATCTCGCTCATCTCGAAGCCGTTGATGAGCACCACGGCCAGGAGGCCCACCTGCATGGGCACCAGGAAGGCCCAGGCGGCGGTCTCCGCGGGCAGGAATTCCACGGTGATGGGCGTGAACAGGATCCAGATCAGCGAGCTGCCGATGGTCTGCACCAGCAGGCTGAAGAACAGCTTGCCCTGGAAGGGCTGGTCGCCGCGCTTGTACAGGTACAGCAGGATGGGCGCCAGGAACAGCAGGGAGAGCGCCCACTGGATGTGCCAGGTGCTGTCCTCCAGGATCACGCCGGTGAGCGGGATCTTGAGGGTGCGGTCCACGGTCCAGATGCCCCAGTGCGCGCCCACGACGCCTTCAAGCGGGCGCTTCCAGGGCTGGTCGAAGGCTTCCATGACGCAGTAGTCGATGTTCTGGGCCTGGGCGATGTTCATCCACTCGCGCAGGAACTTGGCCTCGTTGGCGATGCTGGCCTTGGCCTTGCCCCAGCGCTCGCCGTTGCTGGGCCAGCCCACTTCGGCCACCAGCACGTGCTTGTCGGGGAAGCGCTCCACCACCTGGCGGTAGCGCTTCAGGCTCCACTCGATGGCCTTTTCCTCGGGGATGCGTTCCCAGTAGGGCAGGATGTGGATGGAGATGAAGTCGACGCTGTCGGCCAGCTCGGGGTTGTTGATCCAGACGTGCCAGGGCTCGGCGGTGGAGACCTGGACCTCGGGGTGGGCCTCCTTCACGCGCTTGATGTACTCGGCCAGCTGGGCGGGCTTGAAGTCGCCGCGCAGGATGGACTCGTTGCCCACGAACACCTGCTTGATGTTCTTGTGCTCGTCCAGGTTCTTCAGCAGGCCGGCCATCTCCTGCTCGTTGCGCTTCAGGCGCTTGTCCAGCCAGGCGCCGGCCATCACGGGCATGCCGTGCTTGTCGGCCAGGGCGGGAATGCGCTCCATGCCGTCCAGCGAGGAGTACGTGCGGATGGCCCCGGCCTTGCCCTTCAGGAAGAGGATGTCCTCCTCGATCTGGGCGGAGGTGGGAAATTTGTTGACCAGCGGGTCCTGGTCAGCCCGGTAGGGGCTGAAGGACACGGCTTTGACGACACCGGTGAAATCGAGCTCCGGCTCGGCCGGGCGGTTGAACCAGGCCCACAGGCCCAGGTTCGCCAGGACCACGATGAGCACGATGAGAGCGTTCTTGCGCATAGGTACGCCAACTCCAGGTGGCGTGATGAGCTGATGGTCTCAAGCCTCGCGGATGTGGCCCATTCCCCAATTGGGGCGGCCTTCCGCACCCTCCCTGATCTCCACGAAGACCCCGCGGGGTCTCTTCCAAAAAACAGCGGCCCGCCTGACGCTGGCGGCCCGCCACACCCTTGGGTCGAGCAATGCTGCTGTTTTCGCCGCTGTCCGGTTCGATCCGCCGGGGCGACCCGTTACGCCCTGGCCCGGACATGCGCTGCGGCTTTCAAGCGGCGCACACGTGGCAATAGTGTACCATCCGTGCGCACCCCAGGCCCTCTCAGGGGCCGGAACGCGCTCGCCTGACTGTAGGAAAGCAAGGGACATGCCATGGGGTAACATGCTTGAAACACTGGGAGTGCACTGGAGGAGAGCAGGGAAGCGAAGCGTACGTGTGTAATATTTGCGCACATCCGGGTCAAGGGGGTGCGGCCTCTGCGCCCGGCCCCTCGCTTCCGGCTCTCCCCCACTTCCCTCCCGGCCCGAAATCGGGCATGTGCAGGGGCAGCGAGGTGCCTTGATGCCAGATGGGTTGTGGAAATGGGCGGCCCTCTTCGCCGCCGCCGGACTCGCCGCCGGACTCGCCGCGCGCGTGGTGGAAGCGCTGGCCCGCCGAAAACCCGGCCCAAAGCCCCGGCCCGCGCCCTTCGTGCCCCAAAAAAGCCAGCGCGCCGTGCTCGCCGCCGGGGCCGCGTTCCTCGGCGTGCTGCTGCTGGGCGGCCACTCCCTGCTGCGCGACCTGGGCCCCGAAGGCCGCCAGCTGCGCGCACAGACCGCCGCCACCGAGACCTTCCGCGCCACCCCGCTGCTGCGCGCGCTCTCCGAGGCCGATCCGCCCCGCGCCGAGGCCCTGCGCACCCGCTACGCCGCCGCCCTGGCCGAACTGGAAGCCACCACCCCGCCGCTCAAGCCCGGACAGCCCACCGCCGAGGAAACCGCCCTGCGCCAACTCATGGCCCAGGCCGGACGCGAGGCCCTGGCCCTGGCCATGGCCCGGCTGGCCAACGCCTCCGACGAGGCCGCCGCGCGCCTGGCCGAGGCCCTGCTGCAAAGCCTCAAGGACCTGAACCGCCCGCCCGATCCCGCCTCGCCCGCCACCACAACCCCGGCCCCCGAAACCTCCGGAGCCCCGCTGCTGTGCCTGGGCCTGCTGCCCC
>JAEXRD010000093.1 GCA_023438245.1 Pseudomonadota bacterium
GGCGAGCCAGTGCTCGCCCGTGGCCATGCCGATGTAGAAGTAGGGCCAGCGCAGATAGAGGTAGCCGTGCAGCTTGGCCCCGGTGGTGAAGCCCAGGCGGTCCGCCTCGTCGAAGAATTCGCGGGCCGAGGGCTTCAGGAACAGGCGCAGCGGATTCATGCGGACCCCTCGGGTATGCCTATTTCTCGTTCTCGGTCTTGAGCGCCCCGCGCATGGTGTGGCGCTTGGTGGCGGAGAGCACGGTCTTGCGCAGGCGGATGGACACCGGGGTGACCTCCACCAGCTCGTCCTCGCGGATGAAGTGGATGGCCCGCTCCAGGGTCATGGGCTTCACCGGGGTCAGGGTGCAGGCCTCGTCCTTGCCGGAGGCGCGCATGTTGGTGAGCTTCTTTTCCTTGGAGGGGTTGACGTTGATGTCGTTCTCGCGGCTGTGCTCGCCCACGATCATGCCTTCATAGATGGGGTCGCCCGCGGTGATGAACATCTGGCCGCGCGGCTCCAGGTTGAAGATGCCGTAGGTCACGCCCACGCCGGAGCGGTCGGCCACGATGGAGCCGGTGAAGCGGGTGGGGAAATCGCCCCGGTACTCGCCGTAGCCCTCCAGGTAGGAGTTCATGATGCCGGTGCCCTTGGTGTCGGTGAGGAACTCGTCGCGGTAGCCGATGAGCCCGCGGCTGGGCACGCTGAACTCGATGCGCACGCGGCCCTTGCCGTTGTTCACCAGGTTCACCATGCGGCCCTTGCGGATGGAGAGCTTCTCCGTCACCACGCCCATGAAGGTCTCGTCGCAGTCCACGTACACGCGCTCGATGGGCTCGGTGACGCGGCCCTGGGCGTCCTTCTTGTAGATGACCTCGGGGCGGCCGACGGTGAGCTCGAAGCCCTCGCGGCGCATGGTCTCGATGATGATGGCCATCTGGAACTCGCCGCGGCCCTTGACGATGAAGCTGTCGCGGTCCTCGCCCTCCTCCACGCGGATGGCCACGTTGAGCAGGGCCTCCTTGTTCAGGCGCTCGCGGATCTTGTTGCTCTGCACCAGCTTGCCCTCGCGCCCGGCCAGCGGCGAGGTGTTGATGCCGAAGCGCATGGACACGGTGGGCTCGTCCACGGTGATGCGCGGCAGGGCCTGGGGGAATTCCTTGGTGCAGATGGTGTCGCCGATGTGCACGTCGTCGATGCCCGCGAGCACGGCGATGTCACCGGCCTGGACCTCGTCCACGGCGGCCAGCTGCACGCCGTCGTACACCTGGAGCTTGGAGACCTTGAGGGTCTTGGGCGCGCCGTCCTCGCCGATGCACACCAGCTGGTCGCTGGACTTCACCGCGCCGTTGACCACGGTGCCGATGGCCAGCCGGCCCAGGTAGTCGGAGTAGCCCAGGTCCCAGACGATCATCTGGAAGGGGGCGGCGGGGTCGAAGGCCGGGGCGGGGATGTTCTCCAGGATGCAGTCGAACACCGGGTGCAGATTCTCGCCGCGCTCGGTCAGGGTGGTCTGGGCGATGCCCTCGCGCCCGATGGCGTAGAGCACGGGGAACTCCAGCTGGTGCTCGTCGGCGCCCAGGTCGATGAACAGGTCGTAGACCTCGTTCAGCACTTCCTCGGGGCGGGCGTCGGCGCGGTCGATCTTGTTCACGATGACGATGACCGGCAGGCCGCCGTCCAGGGCCTTCTTGAGCACGAAGCGGGTCTGGGGCAGCGGGCCTTCGCTGGCGTCCACCAGCAGGATGGCGCCGTTGGCCATGGCCAGGCTGCGTTCCACCTCGCCGCCGAAGTCGGCGTGGCCCGGGGTGTCGATGATGTTGATCTTCACGCCCTTCCAGCGCACCGAGCAGTTCTTGGCCGCAATGGTGATGCCGCGCTCGCGCTCCAGGTCCATGTTGTCCATGACGCGGTCGCTGACCTGCTGGTTCTCGCGGAACACGCCGGACTGGCGGAACAGGCCGTCCACAAGGGTGGTCTTGCCGTGGTCGACGTGGGCGATGATGGCGATGTTGCGCAGATTTTCGTTGCGGGAAGCGGTCTTCATGCGGTGCGGGTCCTTGGCGTTCGGGTTCGAGAAAAATGGGGGCGGGGGCAGGATACTGGGGCCGTGTGGCCGGGAGGTGGCGGCCAGGTGAAAGGGCCGCCTGTTTTAACGGAAAACCCCGCCCCCCGGGGGCGGGACGGGGCGATTGTGAGCCGGTATGTCTGGGGCCGGCTGTCCGCTAGGGCTAGTAGCGGGGGCGGGGCTGACGCTCCTGGGCCTCGTTGATGCGCAGGGCGCGGCCGTTCATCTCCTTGCCGTTGAGGGCGTCCACGGCCTGCTTGGCGGCGGCGTCGTCCATCTCCACGAAGCCGAAGCCGCGGAAGCGGCCGGTCTCGCGGTCCATGATGAACTTCACGGAAAAGACTTCGCCGTACTGGCTGAACATGTTGTGCAGGTCGTCTTCGGTGGCGCTGAAGGGGATGTTGCCGACATAAATGGACTTGGGCATAAAAATCTAAGCTCCTGAAATTGAGATAAGATGTTGCGCCGATGGGGGAATTGGGTCAACACTGCCCCGCCCTTACGGCAAAGTGAAGCCCAGCTTTTAGCCTCCTCCCTGGCCGTGTCAAGTGAAAAACCCCCATCCGGCAAATTTTTCCCTTGGAACCATGCTTGCTCTACCCTGCGTACGCAAATGCGCCGCTCCCGGGCATGCCCGCCCGGCCCCAGCGCAACACGAACGCACCGGAGGCCTCCATGAACTTTCGCCCCACCGCAGCCCTTGCCGCCCTGCTGCTCCTGTCCGGCTGCGCCAGCATGCCCTTCTACGGCTCGCAGTCCATCTCCTCCGAGCCCCCGGCCGGCGACCAGCGCAGGCAGATGAGCGGCGAGAACAGGAACCACCCCCAGGTGACGTTCAAGAAGGGCCCGGGCTTCGTGGATCCCAAGATCCAGCCCTACTCCGTCATGGGCAAGACCTACTGGCCGGTGCAGTCGGCCATGGGCTTCCGCGAGGAGGGCTTCGCCTCCTGGTACGGCATAGATTTCCACGGCAAGAAGACCGCCACCGGCGAGGTCTACGACATGTTCGGCGTTTCCGCCGCGCACAAGACCCTGCCCCTGGGCACCAAGGTGCGCGTGCACAACCTGGAGAACGGGCGCACCCTGGACCTGGTCATCAACGACCGCGGCCCCTTCGTGGACGGCCGCGTCATCGACCTTTCCTACGCCTCGGCCCGGCTTCTGGGCATGGCCGACAACGGCCTGGCCCGCGTGCGCGTGGAGGGGCTGGAGGAGAATCCCGCCCTGGCCGGAGCAAGCGCCAAGACCATGCAGGCCTCCCGGACCGACACCGCCCGCCGCCCCGCCCCGCCCTCCGTGGCCCAGCCCACCTTCGTGGAGAAGAACATCACCGACGAGCCCCTGCACAACGGCTCGGTGCACGCCTCCGGCAGGCCGGTCAAGGCCGCCCCGGCAAAGAGCGTGCAGTCGCCCAAGAGCGTGCAGACCGTCGCCGCCGTCCAGCCGCAGCCCAAGCCCGCCGCTTCGCAGGCCGCCGTTTCCCAGGCCGATGGCCGCTACACCGTGCAGGTGGGGGCCTTCAGCCAGGAGGACAACGCCCGCCGCGTGAAGGACAAGCTGGTGCAGGCCGGATTCCGGGGCGCGCGCGTCACCCGCTCCGAGCGCGGCGGCAAGGTGCTCAGCGTGGTGCACGCGGGCAACTACGAGCGCAAGGAGGCCGCCGAGGAGGCCCTGCGCACCGTCAAGCAGGAATTCCCGGCCAGCTTCATCAGCACCGGGGCCTAAATCCCGCGCTGGCAGACATTTCCGGGCCGGGGCTTGCGGGCCTCCGGCCCGTGTTGTATGAAGCGCGAAAGACTGGAAATCCCCCTGGAGGAGCACCATGAGCAAGAAGAGCTACGAGGTGAACGGCGTTCCCCTGGACCAGATACGCAACCGCAACGAGCTGCGCGTCATCAAGCTCATGCCCATCGTGCTCTCCGAATTCCTGGACTACAAGCCCGACTACCTGGACATCCAGGACATCTACGCCCTGACGCTGAACAACCTGGCGCCGCGCTACATCCAGCAGGGCTCCATCGTCATGCGCGAGCCGGTGAAGGACGACGAGATCATCCGCGAGCTGCGCGAGGCCATCCGCAAGGTGGAGATGCAGCCCACCAGCCGCGAGAAGGGCTTCGCGTAGCTCACCCACCCTGCCGCCGCAAAAGGCAAGCCCCCGCCGGACTGCTCCAGCGGGGGCTTTGTTTTTGGGGAACGTTTCCGCGGTCAGGAGGGGCGATTTTCCGGGGACGGATTTTGTTCCCTGGCAAGGAAGGAGCCGGTTTGGAGCCGGGGATAGTACTGTTGCGGTACAGCCCCGGTTCCAAACCGGCTCATGACGACGCCAGGGGGCAAAAGACGCCCCGGAAAACGCCCCTAATAGTGCAGGTCAGCCTCGTTCTCGATGGGCTGGGCGAAGGTCTTGTAGACCCAGAACTGGTAGGCGATGACCACGGGCACGAACACCAGGGCCACGCCCAGCATGATCTTGAGGGTGAGCTGGCTGGAGGAGGCGTTCATGATGGTCAGGCTCCAGGCCGGGTTGAGCGAGCTGGGGATGATGGCCGGGAACAGGCCCACCACGCCGAAGAGCGTGGTGCAGGCGATGAACACCGCGCTGCCCGCCCAGGCGTTCAGGGCCTTGCCCGCGCCCAGCATGAAGCGGCAGTACAGCAGGCCCGCCACCGCGCCCGCCAGGATCAGGAACAGGTGCGGGTTCTTGAAGTAGTTGCCGAAGAGCTGGGTGGCGCCGTAGGTGTAGGCCAGGAAGGCCAGCACCAGCACCAGCACCGCGGGCCACAGGCCGCAGGCGGCGCGGGCCGCGCGCTCCTTGAGCTCGCCGGTGGCGCGGATGTTCAGCCACAGCGCGCCGTGCATGCAGAACATGGCCACGAACAGCACGCCGCCCAAGAGGCCGTAGGGGTTCAGCAGGTCCAGCAGGCCGCCGGTGTTCACGTGGGCCTCGTTGATGGGCAGGCCCTTAAAGATGTTGGCGAAGGCCACGCCGAGCAGCAGCGCGGGCAGGAAGCTGCCCACCACCTGGCAGGCGTCCCACAGGCTCTTCCAGGTGATGCTGTCCACCTTGCTGCGGAACTCGAAGGACACGCCGCGCAGGATGAGCGCGAACAGCAGCATCATGAGCGCGGAGTACAGCCCGCTGAACATGGTGGCGTAGGCCTGGGGGAAGGCCGCGAAGGTCACGCCGCCGGCGCTGATGAGCCAGACCTCGTTGCCGTCCCAGAAGGGGCCGCCGGCGTTGTAGATGGCGCGTTTGTCGAATTCGTTCTTGGCCAGGAAGGGCATCAGCGTGCCCATGCCCAGGTCAAATCCGTCCAGCACGAAGTAGCCGGCCCAGAGCACTCCCCACAGCAGGAACCAGATGGTCTCTAACATCGTCGCCTCCTTGGCGTTGTCGGTGTCGTTGTCGCCTGTCGCGCTTGCGGGAAGCGGGCTAGGCGTCCGGGCCGCTGCGGGCCTTGGTGAACATCAGGTAGGCCCCGGCGGCCCCCAGCAGGGAGTACAAGAGCACCATGGCCACCAGCGAGGCGGCCACCTGTCCGGTGGCGATGGGCGAGACCGCGTCGGAGGTGCGCATCAGCCCGTACACGATCCAGGGCTGGCGGCCCACCTCGGCCACGGTCCAGCCCACCTGCATGCCCAGGTAGGGCAGCGGAATGGCCAGGATCAGGGCCTTGAGGTACAGCGGGTAGTTCTCGATCTCCTCACGCTTGAGCCAGCCGAAGAGCATCAGAAGCGGCATGATGGTGCCGATGCCGACCATGATGCGGAAGGCCAGGAAGGTGATGCCCACCGGGGGCCGGTCCTCCTTGGGGATGTCCTTCAGGCCCTTGACCTCGGCCGAGGGGTCGTTGAAGGCCAGCAGGCTCAGCAGGCCGGGCACCGGGAAGGCCTCCACGAGGTTCTTCTCGTTCTTCTCGTCGGGAATCTGCAGCAGGTACATGGGGGCCTTCTCCATGGTGGTCCAGTGGGACTCCATGGCCGCCAGCTTGGCGGGCTGCAGCTTGGCCACCAGGTTGCCCTGGTAGTGGCCCGCGGCGGCCACCGCGCCGGAGGCCAGCAGGCCGGTGATGAGCGCCATGTTCATGGAGCGCTTGAAGAAGTCGGTCTCGTTCTTGCGCAGCAGGTGCCAGGCGCTGATGCCGGCCATGAAGAACGCCGCCACCGCGAAGGCCCCGGAAATCGTGTGGGCGAACTCGCCCCAGGCGTAGGGGTTGGTGATGACCGAGACGAAGTCCACCAGCTCGGCGCGGCCGTTTCTGATCTCAAACCCGCGCGGGTTCTGCATGAACCCGTTGGCGATGAGGATCCACACCGCCGAGAGGTTGCTGCCGATGCCCACCAGCCAGGCCACCAGCGCGTGCGCCTTGGGGGAGAGCTTCTCCCAGCCGAAGTGCCACACGCCGATGAAGGTGGACTCCAGGAAGAAGGCCGCCGTGGCCTCGATGGCCAAAAGCGACCCGAAAATATCGCCCACGTAGGCGGAGTAGCGCGACCAGTTGGTGCCGAACTGGAACTCCAGCGTGATGCCCGTCACCACCCCAAGGCTGAAGTTGATGAGGAAGAGCTTTCCCCAGAACTTGGCCATGCGTTTGTACACCTCGTTGCCGGTATACGCGTAGATGGTCTCCATGATCGCGATGAGGATGGAGATGCCCAGCGTCAGCGGCACAAACAGGAAGTGAAACATGGTGGCTGCGGCGAACTGCAGCCGCGAGAGCATCAATACGTCCATACGTCTCCCCCTACGGTTTTTCGAGCCATATAACCAGGAATGATTCCTGGTAATCAATATGCTCTGAAAACGCAATAGATTCCATGTACCAGAGCACCACATTTTTGCAAGCTTTCCCGCCCGCTTTTCCGGCAGCCCTTGCGGGGCGGGCCCGGCTTGGGTATGTGGAGAGGCAGAAATTTCTTGGAGGCGGACATGGGCAAAAGCCAGTGGGACAAGTGGCGCGGCATGGGCGAGTTCCGCGAGCGCATGGACAGGATGCTGGAGGAGGCCATGCGCGACATGATGAGCGAGAGCGCGGGCGGAACGGGCTTCGTCTGGGTGCCCCTGGCCGACGTGTTCGAGACGCCCGAGGCGCTGGTGGCCCGCGTGGAGCTGCCCGGCGTGGAGGCTGCGGACCTGGTGGTCGAGGCCGCCGACGGCGAACTGGTCATCCGGGGCGAGCGCGCCCAGGACGCCCAGGCCCAGGAGGCCGCCTTCCACCTCATGGAGCGCACCCACGGTCCCTTCGCCCGGCGCTTTCCGCTCCCGCGCGAGGCCGACGGCGCGGCCATCACCGCCGTGCTGAAGGACGGCGTGCTCACCATCACCGTGCCCAAGCGCGCCCAGCCCCGCACCGGATGCCTGCGCGTCACCATCGGCTAGCCCCTCAACGGGAAACCCACGCCAGACCTTGACTTCCGGCCCGGGGGACTTAGATTTCCGGTTCGGACGCGGCGCCCCCACCCGGGCCTCCCGACGCGACACACGCCCGACATCATCGCCGCGCCAAGGAGACTCCACATGACAAGCCAGCTGAAAACGCTGCTGCTGCTCTCGCTGCTCACCGGCCTGCTCCTCCTCATCGGCCAGGCCGCCGGAGGCCGGGCCGGGCTCCTCATCGCCCTGGTGCTGGCCGTGGTCATGAACTTCGTCAGCTACTGGTACTCGGACAAGATCGTGCTCTCCATGTACCAGGCCCAGGAGGTCTCGCCCTCAGACGCGCCCTGGCTGCACCAGATGGTGGCCGAACTGGCGAAGAACGCGGGCGTGCCCATGCCGCGCATCTGCGTCATCCCCCAGGACTCGCCCAACGCCTTCGCCACCGGGCGCAACCCGCAGAACGCCGTGGTGGCCGTGACCCAGGGCATCATGCGCGCGCTCTCGCCCGAGGAGCTGCGCGGCGTGCTGGCCCATGAGATCGCCCACATCGCCAACCGCGACATTCTCATCCAGAGCGTGGCCGCCGTGCTGGGCGCGGCCATCATGAGCATCGCCAACATGCTCCAGTGGGGCGCGATCTTCGGCATGGGCAGGCGAGACGACGAAGAGGGAGGCGGCGGAGGCGTGCTCGGGGCCATCGCCCTGGCCATCATCGCGCCCCTGGCGGCCATGCTCATCCAGATGGCCATCTCGCGCTCCCGCGAGTACCTAGCCGACGAGACCGGCGCGAAGATCTCCGGCAGGCCGCTGGACCTGGCCAGCGCCCTGGCCCGGCTGGACGGGGCCTCGCGCCAGATTCCCCTGGAGGGCAGCCCCGTGGCCGAGAACCTGTTCATCGTCAACCCCTTCGCCGGAGCCAGCATGGCCAACCTGTTCAGCACCCACCCGCCCATCGAGGACCGCATCGCCCGGCTGCGCGAGCTGGCCAGGGGCCGCTAGCATGAGGCGCACGCGCTCCGCCGCCACGGTTCTCGCGCTCGCTCTGGCGCTGCTCCCGGCCTCCGGACTTGCCCAGGCGCGGCGCGCCGTCCCGGCCGCGCAGAATGTCCAGACGCTCCCGGCCACCAATCCGCGCTTCACCCCGGTGGTGCGCGTGGCGCAGGAGGCCGGGCCCGCCGTGGTCAGCATCGTCACCGCGCGCGAGGTGCCCCAGAGCCCCTTTGCCGGGGCCTCGCCCTTCCAGCGCTTTTTCGACGAGCTGAACCGCCAGCAGGGCGCGCAGCCCAGGCCGCGCACGGTGCAGAGCCTGGGCTCCGGCGTCATCGTGGACGGCGTGCGGGGGCTGGTGCTCACCAACGCCCACGTCATCGGCGGCGGTGCGCAGATCCAGGCGCGCCTGCGCGACGGGCGCGAGTTCAAGGCCGCGCTCGTGGGCTCGGACGAGGACATGGACCTGGCCGTGCTGCGGCTGGAGCTGCCCCAGGGCGGCGCTCCCCTGCCGCAGGCCGCCATGGGCGACTCCTCCACCCTCATGACCGGCGAGCCGGTCATCGCCATCGGCAACCCCTTCGGCCTGGGCCACACCGTCACCACGGGCATCGTCTCGGCCCTGGACCGCTCCATCACCACCAACCAGGGCAGCGTCACCGGGCTCATCCAGACCGACGCGGCCATCAACCCCGGCAACTCCGGCGGCCCCCTGCTCAACATCCTGGGCCAGGTCATCGGCATCAACGCCGCCGTGCACGCCCAGGGCGAGGGTATCGGCCTGGCCATTCCCATCAACAAGGCCCGGCGCGTGCTGGAGGAGCTCATCGCCACCGGGCGCGTGGCCCACGTGTGGCTGGGCCTGCTGGGCGAGAACATGGACCAGGCCCAGGCCGCCTACTGCGGGCTGGCCAAGCCCTGCGGCATGATCGTCACCGACGTGTTCCCCGCAACGCCCGCCGAGGCCGCGGGCATCAAGCCCGGCGACGCCCTCGTGGCCATCGGCAACACCGAGGTGCGCGACAAGGCCCACTTCCTGGGCCTGCTGCTGGGCGTCTCCAAGGGCGAGATCCTCACCGTGCGGCTGCAGCGCGGGCGCGAGCCCTTCACCGTGCAGATCAGGCCCCAGGTCATGGACCGCGAGTCCGGCCTGGCGCTCTTGGCCGGGCGCTGGGGCCTCCTGCCCGGCCAGGAGGCCGCCGGGGGCGTCACGGTCAGCGACGTTCGCCAGAACTCCCCGGCCATGCGGCTCAAGCTCAAGCCCGGCGACGTTATCCTGCAGATCGGCAACACGCGCATCACCAAGGCCGACGACCTGGTCACGGCCTTCTTCCGCTACCAGATGCACAACCAGCTCATCCTGAGCGTCATGCGCGCAGGCCAGGTCTACAACGTGCGCATGCGCGTGTAGCCGCCGCCCTACCCGTTCAGGCTCTCCACGATGCGCCCGGCCAGCTCCGGGCCGATGCCGCGCACCCGGGCGATGTCCTGGGCCGTGGCCTTGCGCATGGCCGCCAGCGTGCCGAAGGTGTCGAACAGGCGCTTGGCCAGGGCCGGGCCCAGGCCCGGGATGGACGTGAGCGTGCCGGAGAGCGCGGTCTTGCGGTTGGCCGCGCGGCCCTTGGCGATGACGAAGCGGTGGGCGGCGTCGCGCACGCGCTGCAGGAACAGCAGCTCCTGGCTGCCGGGCCGCAGGGTGACGTGGTTCTTGCGCCCGGGGCGGAACACGCGGTCCTCCAGCTCGCCGGCGCGGCGGCTGGGCCCCTTGGCGATGGCGGCCAGCTCGAACAGCCCGGCCTGCCCGGCGTCGGAGAGCGCGCGCTCCACGGCGGCGAGCTGCCCGCGCCCACCATCTATAAGAAGGAGGTCGGGCCAGGGCGGGCCGCTTTCGATGCGCCGCTCCACGAAGCGGGCCAGCGCGGCGTAGTCGTCGCCGCTGCCCTCCAGCTCCGGCAGGGCGTAGACGCGGGAGCGCTCCTTGCTGCGCTCGCCCTCCTCATAGGCCACCAGCCCGGCGCGCACGCCCTTGCCCCCGTGGTGGGTGATGTCCACGCACTCCACGCTCGTCGCGGGCCGGGGCAGGTCCAGCGCGCGCTCCAGCAGGGCCGGGATGTCCGGCGCGTCGGGCCTGCGGTGGGCGGTCAGCGCCAGGTCGCGGGCCATCTCCATGAGCCTGCGCTCGTCGTCGCCGCGGGGCGTGCCCAGGCGCACAGGCCCGCCCCGGCGCTCGGCCAGCACCTCGGACAGCGTGGAGGCGGAGATGTCCTCGGACACCACCACGCGGGCCGGGATGAGCCGGTCCTCGTCGTAGAACTGGGCCAGGAAGGTCTCCAGGGACTCGGCCCCCTCCTCCGGCCCCAGGCCGTCCCAGTGCTCGGTCTTCTGCTCCAGCATCAGCCCGGCCCGCAGGAACAGCAGGCCCACGCCCAGCCCCTCGCTGGTGTGCACCACGGCCACCACGTCACGGTCCAGGGCGTCGTGCAGCACCGCGGCCTGGCTCTCCAGGGTGCGCTCGATGGAGGTGATCTGGTCGCGCAAGAGGGCCGCGCGCTCGAACTCAAGCGCGTCGGAGGCCTCGTGCATCGCCGCGCGCAGGGCCTTCACCAGCGAGCGCGACTTGCCGGAGAGGAACAGCTCCACCTGGCGCACCAGTTCGCCGTAGCGCTGGCGGTCGGCCAGGCCCACGCACGGGGCCAGGCATTGCCCGAGCTGGTGGTACAGGCAGGGGCGCACGCGATTACGGAACATGTGGTCCGCGCACTTGCGCAGCGGAAAGATGGTGGCCAGCAGCTTCTGGGTCTGGCGCGCGGCCTGGGCCGAGGTGAACGGGCCGAAGTACACGGAGCCGTCGCGCACCACGCGGCGGGTCAGGGTCAGGCGCGGGAAGTCGGAGCGCTTGTCCAGCCGGAAGAGCAGCGAGCGCTTGTCGTCGCGCAGCACGATGTTGTAGCGCGGGCGGTGCTTCTTGATGAGGCTCTCCTCCAGGAGCAGGGCCTCCTTCTCGGTGCCCACCAGCAGCACGTCGATGCGCCGGATGCGCGCCACCAGGGCCAGGGTCTTGGGCGAGTGGTTCGCGCCGGAGCGGAAATAGGAGGACAGGCGCTTGCGCAGGCTGATGGCCTTGCCCACATAGATGATGCGCCCGCCCTCGTCCTTCATGAGGTAGACGCCGGGGGTGTCGGGGTAGTCGGCAGGGAGGAAATCGAAGGCGCTCATGGGTCCTCGTGGCGTGTTTTCCGTGACGCGGCGGCGTCCGCATTGTGACAATCCGATACCCCGCGGCGCGAAAAAGACCAAAGAAAAATTTTTGCACGGTAAAAAAATTTTAATTTTTTGCCCAAAATCACGGGCCAAACCCTTGCAAACACCAAGGTTTGGAAGTAAATTGTCTCTCGTGCAGTGGCTAAAGGCTCGTGGTTTTAACTTTTTTCAGCAAAGGAAGGAACAATGAACAAGAAGTTTGCTTTGCTTCTGGTGCTCCTGGCCGCCATGGTCATGGGCTCCGTCGCCAGCGCTTCCGCCGCCGAGGTGAAAGCGACCGGTACCTGGCAGATCGCCGCTGAGTGGATGGACCGCACCGGCTTCTCCGACAACGTTGAGAACAACACCTTCCGCATCGCCCAGCGTATGCGCACCGGCTTCCAGTTCGTCGCCAACGAGAACCTGAAAGCCGTCCTCGACACCCAGATCGGCACCGCCAATTGGGGTGCTGGTCCCCTGCAGATCGGTTCCGGCCGCAACCCCGCCGCTGGCGCTGGCTCCGGCAACGTCAACGGTGGCGGCATCATGCTGCGCAACGGCTACCTGGCCTTCAACGTGCCCGGCACCAAGATCGCCAGCACCGTGGGCTTCCAGCAGGTCGCCCTGCCCTCCGCCGTCGGCGGCGGCAGCCCGATCCTTGACGACCACATGGGCGCCGCTGTTGTCAGCGTGCCCGTGATCGACAAGACCCTGGCCCTGGTCGGCGGCTTCGGCCGCGCCCTGCAGGGCACCGACGTGGGTGGCTCCGGCTCCGCCATGGACGCCGCCTTCCTGATCGCCGACTACAACCCGACCAAGGGCGTCAACCTGAAGCCCTACGTCGCCTACGCCTACGCTGGCGCCAAGTCCGGCGTGAGCGCCGTGACCGGCTTCACCGGCAACAACGCCTCCCTGGTTGACGGCGTCCGCGCCTACTACGGTGGTATCGCCGCCGAAGTGTCCGTGTTCGATCCCATCAAGGTGATGGCCGACTTCCACTACGGCAAGGCCACCTACGGCCACACCGGCGCCAGCACCCCCGGCGACAACCGCTCCGGTTGGCTGTTCGACATGCAGATCGACTACACCGGTCTGTCCATGATGACCCCCAGCCTGATCTTCGCCTACTCCTCCGGTGAAGGCAACCCCAACTCCAACGGTTCCCAGGCCACCAAGAACTCCGGTCGCATGCCCGTCATCGGCTCCCCTGAGAACTACGCTCTGGGCAGCTTCTTCCTGCAGGGTTCCAACACCTTTGCCGACGGCATCGGTGGCACCAACGACACCAACCTGGGCTACTGGACCCTGGGCGTGCAGCTGCGCGACATCAAGCTCATCGACAAGCTGTCCCACACCTTCAATGTCCTGTACTTCAAGGGCACCAACAACGACCAGTACGTTCGCCAGATGGGCGGCCGCTCTGACATCGTGTACGGCCAGTTCCTGACCACCAAGGACAGCCTGTGGGAAATCGACCTGAACACCAAGTACGACATCTACTCTGAGCTGGCCGCCTACGTGAGCCTGGGTTACATCAACCCCGACTTCGACAAGGGCACCTGGTCCGCTTACAGCGCCAGCAACAAGGGTAACAAGGACGCCTACCGCGCCGCCTTCACCCTGACCTACAGCTTCTAATCTCCCGCTTACGAGCCTGTCGCCACGGGGCCGGTGCCATGCACCGGCCCCTTTTTTTATCCGCCAACAAAAAGTTAAAAAAATTTTACTTCGCAAGCCCCAAACCCTTGCCAAGGGATTTGCATTGGAGTAAAAAGCGATCAGGTTATAAGTCAGGTTGGTCACCTTAAACCGCAAAAGAGGGAAGGAAACAATGAAAAAGCTGAGCATTTTTGCCGTTCTGGCGCTGCTCGTGCTGGGCCTCAGCGCTGTTGCCCAGGCCGCTGACATCAAAGCGACCGGCAGCTGGCAGATCCAGGCCCAGTTCCGCAACAACCAGGATTTCACCGACCAGGACGAGGACGCCCGCCTGCTGATCCACCAGCGCATGCGCACCGCGTTCCACTTCATCGCCAATGAGAACCTCAAAGCCGTGCTCGACACCCAGATCGGTGGCAGCGTCGGTGGTTGGGGCCAGGGCCTGTATCAGATCGGTTCCGGCCGCAACCCGGCTGCTAGCGCCGGCTCTGCCGACGCCAACGGCGGCGCCATCATGCTGCGCCAGGGCTACCTGGACTTCATGGTTCCCGGCACCAAGATCAACACCAAGGTCGGCTTCCAGACCGTGGCCCTGCCCAGCTCCGGCCTGGGCGGCGGCAGCGTCATCCTGGACGACCAGGCTGCTGGCATCGTTATGGCCGCTCCCGTGCTCGACACGGTGAAGGTCGTTGGCGGCTTCGTGCGCGCCTCTCAGGGCACCGACAACCCCGCCAGCGGTTCCGCTCTCGATGCGGTGTTCCTGGCTGCCCCCATCACCCCGAAGGGCTTCAGCATCACCCCGTTCGCGGCCTTCGCGTACGGCGGTTCCACCTCCGGCGCCGTCGCTGGTGGCACCACCTCCAACAACGGCTTCGCCAGCGCCAACAGCACCAGCACCAGCGGTGTCCGCGGCTACTGGGGCGGCATTGCCTTCACCATGGACGCCTTCGAGCCCTTCAAGGTCTTCGCTGACCTGAACTACGGCAAGGCCACCTACAACAACTACGTCGCCGGCCAGAACAATTCCGGCCGCGAGGGTTGGTTCTTCCAGACCGCTGTGGACTACACCGGTCTGACCATGATGACCCCCAGCCTGTTCTTCGCCTACTCCTCCGGTGAGAAGGACCCCGGCTCCAACGGCTCTGGGGCCATTGACAGCAAGTCCAAGCGCATGCCTTCTCTCGCCAATCCGCAGACCTGGGCCCTGGGCTCCTTCTTCTTCGGTGATCGCGACCTGATCATGCGTGGCAACAACATCCACGACAGCGCCAACGAGGACATGGGCTTCTGGGCCCTGGGCCTCAGCCTGAAGGACATCGCCCTCATCGACAAGGTGAAGCACACCGCCCACGTCATGTACGTGAAGGGCACCAACGATGCCGGTTGGGTTCGCAACCGCCAGTCTGGTGTCGTCTACGGTTCCATGCTCTCCGACAAGGACAGCCTGTGGGAAGTTGACTTCAACACCAAGTACGAAATGTACAAGGAGCTGAACGCCTACGTGAACCTGGGCTACATCAACCAGAACTTCGACAAGGACGTGTGGCGCAGCGTGTCCAACCGCTACAGCGAGAAGGACTCCAACGCCTACAAGATCGCCATGGGTCTGACCTACGCCTTCTAGACCACGCCTTATCTGACCGCCTGACTACCATGGGCCGGAGCATCCGCTCCGGCCCTTCTTTTTTCTTGATAATTCCAGCCAAAGCGGGTAGTGAGTGTTCGCTCACATAGCGCTGCATACCTGGAGAGGAGCTGGACATGAAGAAAGCTTTGCTGCTGACTGTTGCCGTGACACTGATGCTGCTGTGCGCTGCTGGCGCCCAGGCCGCGGATCTCACCGCCCGTGGCTACTGGTGGATGGAAGCTGTCAACAAGGGAGGCTGGGACTTCCTCAAGGACGGCGAGGACAACAGGTTCACCATCGAGGAAAAACTGCGCACGGCGTTCTACTTCACCGCCAATGAGAACCTGCGCGGCGTGCTTGATACGCAGATCGGCAGCCAGCCTTGGGGCGTTGGAATCTACCAGATCGGCTCGGGACGCAACCCCGCCGCTGGCGCTGGCTCCGCCAACACCAATGGCGGCTCCATCATGCTGCGCAAGGGCTACATCGAATACAAGGTCCCCGGCACCCTGATCAACACTTCGGTCGGCTTCCAGACCGTGACCCTGCCCGCGGCCTTTGGCGGCGGCAACCCCATTTTCGACGATCAGGTCGCCGCCGCAGTCGTCAGCGCCCCGCTGACCAAGAACATAAGCCTGACTGCCGGCTACGCCCGCCCCATGCAGGGTACGGACTCCCCGGACAGCTCCTCAGCCTTTGACGTGGTCTTCGCCAGCCTGCCCATCACCGGCAACGGCATCAACTTCAGCCCCTTCGTGGCCTACGGCTACGGCGGAGCCGGCTCCGGAGCCGCCACCACGGCTGGCCTCAGCAACAACGCCACCAGCGCCCGGACCGGCGTCCGCGCCTACTGGGGCGGCGCGGCCCTCACCGTCAAGCCCGACATGCCCCTGGTTTTCATGGCCGACGTGAACTACGGCAGCGCCACCTACAACAATGATCCCTCCCTGAACTCCAACAAGGGCGGTCGCAGCGGCTACATGCTCGACTTCGCGGTGGACTACACCGGCCTGAACTGGGTCACCCCCCAATTCTTCGCCACCTACTCCTCGGGCGAGAGCAGCGGCAACAACGCCACCGACGGCAAGTCCAACCGCATGCCGGTCATCGGCCTGCCCCAGAACTGGACCATCGGCTCCTTCTTCTTCGGCGAGCGCCTGGAACTGGCGGGCTCCATCAACACCACTGCGGGCTACACCCGCAACACCCTGGGCTACTGGGCCACCGGCATCAGCCTGAAGAACATCACCCTGCTGGACAAGCTCAGCCAGGACTTCAACCTGCTGTACGCCCGCGGCACCAACTCACCGGACACCATCCGCAACTACAATTCCATCGGCGCGCTCAAGAGCTGGGGCGGCTACCTCACCAGCAACGACTCCCTTGTGGAAGTGGACCTGAACTCCCGCTACAAGCTGTACGACGAGCTCACCGCCTACGTGTATCTCGGCTACATCTTCGCCAACTTCGACAAGGACCTCTGGGGCAACTCGGCCATGTCCCAGGCCGGTATTCTGCGCCAGGGCGGCACCTCCAACGCCTACAAGATCGGCGTGGGCCTGAACTACTTCTTCTAGCCCGCACCACAGCGACCCACCGGGGCCGGGGCGAAAGTCCCGGCCCTTTCTTTTGCCCCGGCGGCCGCCCTTTCCCCGGCCTCGACTTTTGGCACCCCTTGGCGTAGATTCTTCTGCGCCGATGCACACCGGACCCGGGCCGTCCCGCCCGGAGCAACCCCGCCAGAGGAATCCCATGACCTGCCGCACCATACGCTGCCCCCAAGACATGGACACCCAGCGCCTGCTCGCCTGGCTGGACGGACGCAAGGACCCCGACGATGCCGTGGTGGGCCGCGTGCGCGCCATCCTGGCCGAGGTGAAAGAGCGCGGCGACGTGGCCGTGCGCGAGTACACCCGCCGCTTCGACGCTCCCGACCTGCCCGCCAAATACGCCGTGAGCCCGCGCGACATAGCCGCGGCCCTGAAGAGCATCCCCGCCGCAGACCTGGACATCCTGCGCGAGGCCATCGCCAACGTGCGCGCCTTCCACCAGCGCCAGGCCGAGCAGTCCTGGTTCACCACCGCGCCCGACGGCACCATCCTGGGCCAGATGGTGCGCCCGGTGGACCGCGTGGGCCTGTATGTGCCCGGCGGCCAGGGCGGCGAGACCCCGCTCATCTCCAGCCTCATCATGAACGCCGTGCCCGCCCAGGTGGCCGGGGTGACGGACATCGCCGTGGTCTCCCCGCCGCGCAAGGACGGCACCCTCAACCCCTATATTTTGGCCACGGCTTCGCTCCTGGGCATCACCGAGATCCACCGCGCGGGCAGCGCCTGGGCCATCGCCGCGCTGGCCTACGGCACCAAATCCGTGCGCCCCTGCGACGTCATCGCGGGCCCCGGCAACATCTACGTGGCCACGGCCAAGGCCCTGCTCGTAGGCGAGGTCGGCATCGACATGATCGCGGGCCCCAGCGAGATCCTTATCCTGGCCGACGACAGCGCCAACCCGGCCTGGATCGCGGCGGACATGCTCTCGCAGGCCGAGCACGACCCGCTGGCCGGAGCCCTGTGCATCACCACCAGCGCGGCGCTGGGCAAAAGGGTCGTGGAGGCGCTGGAGGACCAGCTGCCCAAGCTTTCCCGACACGAACTGGCCCGCAAATCCCTGGAGAACTGGGGCGCGGTGATCCTGGTGGACAGCGAACAGGCGGGCATCGACCTGGCCAACGCGCTGGCCCCGGAGCACCTGGAGCTGGCCGTGGCCGAGCCCTTCGCCCTTCTGGGGCGCATCAGGAACGCCGGGGCGATCTTCCTGGGCCATCATTGCCCGGAGGCTGTGGGCGACTACTTTGCCGGGCCGAACCACGTGCTGCCCACCCTGCGCACGGCGCGCTTCTCCTCGGCCCTGTCCGTGCAGAGCTTCATCAAGAAATCCAGCATCATCGCCGCATCCGGCGCCTACGTGGCCGCCCACGGCGAAAAGATCGCGCGGCTGGCGCGCCTGGAGGGCCTGGAGGCCCACGCCAGAAGCGTCGAGTGCCGACTTCCCAAGAAATAACCGCCAAGAACGGAGACCGACCATGCAGTGCGTCACCACCACCAGCCTTACCGAATACCCGCTGCTTTCGCGCGGGAAAGTGCGCGACATCTACGAGACCGGGCCGGACAGCCTGCTCATCGTCACCACCGACCGCATCTCGGCCTTTGACGTCATCATGGACGACCCCATCCCGCACAAGGGCGTGGTCTTGAACCAGATCACCCTGTTCTGGATGGAGAAGTTCGCCGGGCTGATCCCCAACCACCTGCTGGCCACCGACCCGAAGGATTTTCCCGCGCCGCTTAAGGCCCATGCCGACATGCTGGAAGGCCGCGCGGTGCTGGTGCGCCGGGCCAAGCCCCTGCCCATCGAGTGCATCGTGCGCGGCTACATCACCGGCAGCGGCTGGAAGGACTACCTGAAGACCGGCGCGGTGTGCGGCCATGCGCTGCCCGCGGGCCTGCGCGAGAGCGACAAGCTTGAGGCGCCCCTGTTCACGCCCTCCACCAAGGCCGAACTGGGCGCGCACGACGAGAACATCAGCGTCGAGGAAGCCATGCGCATCACCGGCGCGGACCTGGCCGGGCAGGCCCAGGACGCGGCCCTGGGCATCTACTCCGCCGCGCGCGACTACGCCGGGCAGCGCGGCATCATCATCGCCGACACCAAGTTCGAGTTCGGCACCGTGGACGAAGGGGGCAAGCAGAAGCTCATCCTCATCGACGAGGTGCTGACCCCGGATTCCTCGCGTTTCTGGCCCATGAGCGACTACGCGCCGGGCCGGGGCCAGATGAGCTTCGACAAGCAGTTCCTGCGCGACTGGCTGGAGGAGATCGGGTTCAACAAGCGCCCGCCCGCGCCCAAGATTCCGCAGAACATCATCGACCAGACCCGCGCCAAGTACCTGGAGGCCTACCGCCTGCTCACCGGGCGCGACCTGGGCGTGTAGGAGGTCCGCATGGACGGAA
Organism: Pseudomonadota bacterium; assembly: GCA_023438245.1. Classification (GTDB taxonomy): domain Bacteria; phylum Desulfobacterota; class Desulfovibrionia; order Desulfovibrionales; family Desulfovibrionaceae; genus Humidesulfovibrio. Next base: position 18,945 of record JAEXRD010000093.1, read on the forward strand.
CCATCGGCATTCTGCTGGCGTTCGTGGTGGTCTGGGTGCTGTTCTCGCGCCTGGCCCCCGGCGGGGGCTGAGGCCCCAAAAAGTCGTGCGGCTGGACGCCGCCGGCGCAGCCCAAGGACAAGGACACGGACAAGGATTCCGACAAGCAGGAGAAGCACTAGGCCATGTCGCACGATTTCTGGTTCTGGCTCATGATCGCGGTGGTGGGCTTCGTGTACTTCCGCTACGGCATGCCCGCCTTCCGCAAGATGGGCGTGAGCATCGACGCACAGGCCACGCCGCCCCGTCAGGCCGGGCAGCCCGGGGACAAGGACGGCAAATGACCGGCACGGACGCCGGGGGAGGCGCCATGTGGGAAAACATCGGCTTCCTGCTCACCGTGTTCGCGGTGGGCTACGTGTTCATCCGCCTGGTGCTGCCCAAGTTCGGCATGCGGGGCTGAATGCCCAGGCCGCCGGACCTCTGGGAGAGGCCCAAGAATGACAAGGGTTGCGACGATGCTTGACAGGACGCTCCTGAGCACGTAAGAGCACCCCTCTACCTTGCTCTCCCCCCGTGCGGGGAGGGCCAAAGTCCAAAAGGAGAAGCACATGCTCAACAACTACGAGACTCTGTTGCTCATGAGTCCGGAGCTGGCCGAGGAGAACCGCAAGGAGATCCTGGCCACCCTTTCCGGAGTCATCGAGCGCGACGGCGGCGTTCTGTCGCCCGTCGATGACTGGGGCGTCCGCACCCTGGCCTACCCGGTGCGCAAACTGACCCGCGGCCACTACGTCCGCCTGGTGTACAGCGCCCCCGGCTCCGTCGTGGCGGAGCTGGAGCGCAACATCCGCATCACCGACGGCATCTTCAAGTTCGTCACCGTGCGTCTTGACGAGACCGCTGGCGAAGCCGCCAAGACCGAGGAGGCGTAACCATGGCTTTCCGCAAGAAATTCACCCCCAAGCGTAAGTTCTGCCGCTTCTGCGCGGACAAGAACCTGCCCCTGGACTACAAGCGCCCGGACATCCTGCGCGACTACATCACCGAGCGCGGCAAGATCATCGCCCGCCGCATCACCGGCACCTGCGCCAAGCATCAGCGCAGCCTGACCACCGAGATCAAGCGCGCCCGCCAGATGGCCCTGCTGTACTACACTACCGTGCACAGCACGGATGTGAAGAAGAAGACCCTGTAGGAGGCCTGACCATGAAACTCATCCTGAGAGCCGACGTGGAAGCCCTGGGCCGCCTGGGCGACATCGTCACGGTCAAGCCCGGTTTCGGCCGCAACTACCTGGTCCCCCAGGGTCTTGCCATGCCCGCCAGCGAGGCCAACCTGAAGCAGTTCGAGCTGGAGCGCAAGAAGCTGGCCGCCCAGGCCGACGGCCTGCGCGCCGAGGCCAACGCCCTGGCCGAGAAGATCGCCGCCGCCAACGTCGTCATTGAAGTGCGCGTGGGCGAAGGCGAAAAGATGTACGGCTCCGTCACCGCCGCCAACGTCGCCGATGCCCTGCTCGCCCAGGGTGTCGACATCGACCGCCGCAAGATCGACATGCCCGACGCCATCCGCGCGCTGGGCGAGTACGAGGTGGAGATCCGCCTGCACCCCGACGTGCGCGGCGTGCTCAAGCTGCGCGTGGTGAAGCATGGCCAGCAGCCCGAAGCCGAGCAGCAAGTCGAACAGCCCGAGGCGTAAGCCCAGGGCCGACAAGCGAGAAGAAGCAGCGGCGGCCCGGGAAAGGGCCGCCGCCGCCCTTCTGCGCAACACCCCCCCCAGAATCTGGAGGCCGAACAGGCCGTTCTGGGGGGTGTTTTTTTGCGCAACTCCCTGTTCCACTCCCTGGTGGACATCGTCAGCGCCGACGACTTCTACTCCCCGGCGCACCGCACCATCTTCCAGGCCTTCGAGGCCCTCTACGCCCAGAACGCGCCCATCGACCTCATCACCGTCACCGAGCACCTGACCAAGCAGCAGGGGCTGGAGGGCGTGGGCGGGGCCGTGTACCTGGCCGAGCTGGCCGACAGCCCCGTGAGCGCGGCCAACGCCCTGCACCACGCCACCATCGTGCGCGACAAGGCCGTGGCCCGCAGGCTCATCGAGGTCGCCAGCGACATCATCGGCGACTGCTACGACGCCCAGGACACCGAAGGGCTGCTGGACAAGAGCGAGCAGGCCATCTTCCAAATTTCGGACGTGCGCAGCAAGACCACCATCTTCTCCGGCAAGCAGGTGGTGGAGCGCGTGTTCAAGGACCTGGAAAAGCGCATCGGCCGCACGGCGCTGGTCACGGGCATCTCCACCGGCTACGCCAAGCTCGACGAGATGACCGCCGGACTCCAGAACACCGACCTCATCATCCTGGCGGCCCGCCCCAGCATGGGCAAGACCGCGTTCGCGCTGAACCTGGCGCTCAATGCCGTGACCATGGGCGAGACCCCCACGCCCACGGCCGTGTTCTCCCTGGAAATGAGCATGGAGCAGCTCATGATGCGCCTCTTGTGCTGCCAGGGCCGGGTGGACCTGGGCAGCCTGCGCCGCGGCTTCCTGGACGACTCGGACTGGAGCAAGCTCTACGGCGCGGCGGAAATCCTGGCCAAGGCCCCGCTGTTCATCGACGACACCGCGGCGCTTTCCACCATGGAGCTGCGCGCCCGCTGCCGCCGCCTGAAAAGCGAGCACAACCTGGGCCTGGTCGTGGTGGACTACCTCCAGCTCATGCGCGCCAGCCGCGACATCGACTCGCGCGAGCAGGAAATTTCCGACATCTCCCGCAACCTGAAGGCCCTGGCCAAGGAGCTGCACGTTCCGGTCATCGCCCTGTCGCAGCTCAACCGCAAGGTGGAAGAGCGCGCCGACAAGCGCCCCATGCTCTCGGACCTGCGCGAGTCCGGCGCCATCGAGCAGGACGCGGACGTCATCATGTTCATCTACCGCGACGAAGTCTACTCCAAGGAAAAGTGCACCAAGCCCAACGTCGCCGAGATCATCATCGGCAAGCAGCGAAACGGCCCGATCGGCGATACGGAACTCTACTTCCACAAGAATTGGAGCCGCTTTGACAATCTGACGGCCTCGCCGTATCCTTCGGAGTTCTTCCAGCCCAGCTAGACCCGACACCACACGCACACTATCCGCCGAGGGGGAGTGAGATGTTCTACGAAGCCGCCGAGGGCTTGAGCCGCGAATCCCTGGACAAACTGCAGACCGAGCGCCTGAAGCGCACCATCGCCACCTGCCTCAAGTCCCCCCACTACAGCGGCGTCCTGGGCCGCCTGGGCATCACGCCCGACAGCGTGAACCACCCGCGCGACATCGAGAAGCTGCCCTTCACCACCAAGCAGGACCTGCGCGCGAGCTACCCCTACGGCATGCTCTGCCAGCCCAACGACCAGTACGTGCGCCTGCATGCCTCAAGCGGCACCACGGGCACGCCCACGGCCATCTTCTACACCCAGAACGACATCGACTCCTGGGCCGGGCTGGTGGCGCGCTGCATGTACGCCGTGGGCCTGCGCCGGGGCGACGTGTTCCAGAACATGAGCGGCTACGGCCTGTTCACCGGCGGGCTGGGCATCCACTACGGGGCCGAGCGCCTGGGCTGCCTCACCGTTCCGGCGGGCGCGGGCAACTCCAAGCGCCAGCTCAAGCTCCTCACCGACTTCCGCGTGGACGGGGTGCACATCATCCCCTCCTACGCGCTGCATTTCGCCAGCTTCCTCAAGGAGGAAGGCATCGATCCGAAGAGCCTCAACTGGCGTTTCGCGCTCATCGGCGCGGAGCCGCACACCGAGGAGGCCCGCCAGCGCATCCAGGAACTGCTCGGCCTCAAGGCCTTCAACTCCTACGGCCTGACCGAGATGAACGGCCCGGGCGTGGCCTTCGAGTGCGAGCACCAGACCGGCATGCACCTCTGGGAAGACGCCTACATCGCCGAGATCATCAATCCCGAGACCGGCGAGCACGTGGCCGAGGGCGAGGTGGGCGAGCTGGTCATGACCACGCTGTGCCGCGACGGCCTGCCCATCCTGCGCTACCGCACCCGCGACCTGACCCGCTTCGTGCCCGGCGACTGCCCCTGCGGCCGCACCCACGTGCGCATCGACCGCATCACCGGCCGCGCCGACGACATGCTCATCATCAAGGGCTGCAACATCTACCCCATGCAGATCGAGCAGGCGCTGATGAGCATGCCCGAGGTGGCGCAGAACTACCTCATCGAGCTCTTCAAGGAGGGCGAGATGGACCAGCTGCGCGTGAAGGTGGAGATCAAGGACGAGTATTTCGTGGAGGACATGCGCGTGCTGCAGGGCCTGCAGAAGAAGCTGGCGGCCCGCCTGCGCGACGAGATCCTGGTGACCCCGCGCGTGGAGCTGGTGCAGCACGACTCCATCCCCAAGAGCGAGGGCAAGGCCGTGCGCGTGGTGGACCTGCGCGAAAAGAAATGAGCCTGATCTGGGGGCTGGGCGTCGGCCTGGTCCTGTTCTTCCTGCTCTGGCTCAACCTGCTCTCCCTGCCGGGCAACTGGCTGATGATGGGCGTGCTGTGCCTGGCCGCCTGGGCCGGTCCGGAAGGCGCCATCACCTGGGGCTTCGTGGGCGTCATGGCGCTCATCGCCGCCGCGGGCGAGGTCTTCGAGTTCCTGTCGCAGCTGCGCGGCGGAACCAAGGGCGGAGCCAGCCGGGGCGGCAACGTCTCCGGCGTGGTGGGCAGCATCCTTGGAGCGATTTTCGGCGCGCCCTTCGGCCTGGGCCTGGGCAGCCTTGTGGGCGCGCTGGCCGGGGCGTGGCTGGGCTGCTACGCCTGGGAGCGACTCACCAGCAAGGACAGCGACGAGGCCGCGCGAGCCGCCTGGGGGGCCTTCTGGGGCCGCACCCTGGGCCTGGTGGGCAAGTCCGCCGCCGGGGCCACGGTCATCGTCCTCACCGTTTCGAGATTTTTCAGCCACGCCGCGGCCTTCTAAAGCCCGGCCAGCATCAGCAAGGAGCTTGAACCATGTCCGCCAAACACCCCTTCCCCTCCTATCGCGGCCAGATGCAGTACCGCTGCCTGGGCTGCGGCGCCACCTTCGACATCGCCGAGCTGCACTACACCTGCCCCAGCTGCGGCGGCGTGTTCGTGCTGGAAGACACCACCTTCGCCGAGTTGAAAAAGACCCCGGCCGCCGAGTGGCGGCGCATCTTCGACGAGCGCGCCGCGACCAAGAACCCGGCCCTGCGCGGCATCTTCCGCTTCTATGAGCTCATGGCCCCGGTGCTGGAGGAGGAGGACATCCTCTACCTGGGCGAGGGCAACACGCCCATCGTGGACTCGCCCCCGGCCCTGCGCGCCGATTTGGGCCTGAAGACCGCCTACAAGAACGACGGCCAGAACCCCAGCGCCTCCTTCAAGGACCGGGGCATGGCCTGCGCCTTCAGCTTCCTCAAGAGCCTCATCCGCACCAAGGGCTGGACCGAGGTGCTGGCCATCTGCGCCAGCACGGGCGATACCTCCGCCGCCGCCGCGCTCTATGCCTCCTACGTGGGCGGCGCGGTGAAAAGCGCGGTGATCCTGCCCGCCGGAAAAGTCACGCCCCAGCAGCTGGCCCAGCCCCTGGGCAGCGGCGCCGTGGTGCTGGAAGTGCCCGGCGTGTTCGACGACTGCATGAAGGTGGTGGAGCACCTGGCCGACAACTACCGCGTGGCCCTGCTCAACTCCAAGAACGCCTGGCGCATCCTGGGCCAGGAGAGCTACGCCTTCGAGACCGCGCAGTGGTACGACTGGGACATGCGCGGCGTGTGCGTGTTCGTGCCCATCGGCAACGCGGGCAACATCACGGCCATCATGGGCGGCTTCCTCAAGCTCCACGCCCTCGGCGTCATCGCGACCCTGCCGCGCATGTTCGGCGTGCAGTCGCACCACGCCGACCCGGTGTACCGCTACTACGCCGCCGAGCCGAAGGACCGCAAGTACGCCGCCGTTCCCGTGACCCCCAGCGTGGCCCAGGCGGCCATGATCGGCAACCCGGTGTCCTTCCCCCGCGTGAAGCACTTCGCCGAGCGCTTCGAGGCCATCGGCGGCCCCGGCAGCTTCCAGGTGGTCCAGGTCACGGAGCAGCAGATCATGGACGCCATGATCGAGGCCAACCGCCACGGCCACATCGCCTGCACCCAGGGCGGCGAGTGCCTGGCCGGGGCCAAGCGCGCCAAGGAGCTGGGCCTGGTCTCCCCCGCTGAGACCCTGGTGCTGGACGCCACGGCCCACCACCTGAAGTTCATCGGCTTCCAGGAGATGTACTTCGAGGACAGCTTCCCCGCCGAGTTCGGCGTGACCCCGAAGAAGGAACTGGCCAACCGTCCCGAGCTCATCATCTCCCAGAACGAGAAGGCCGCGCTGTCCGAGGCCGACTACGTGGCCAAGGCCGCCGGAAACGTGGTGGCCCGCCTGGGCCTGGCCAAGAAGTAGCCATGGCCAAGAAGGCCCGCGCCGATCTGCTCATGTTCGAGCAGGGGCTGGCCGAGTCCCAGAACGCCGCCCTGCGCCTCATCATGGCCGGGGCGGCGCACTACTTCCTGCCCAACGGCGAGAAGGTGCCGGTCAGCTCCCCTGGCCAGCAGCTGCCCCTCGAAACGGAGTTCGCCCTGCGCGGCCAGGACCGCTTCGTCAGCCGGGGCGGCTACAAGCTGCTCACGGCCATCGAGAAGCTCGGCTTCGCCCCCGCGGGCAAGGCCTGCCTGGACGCCGGGGCCTCCACCGGGGGCTTCACGGACTGCCTGCTGCAGCACGGCGCTTCCCGCGTCTATGCCGCCGACGTGGGCTACGGCCAGCTGCACTGGAAGCTGCGCCAGGACCCGCGCGTGGTCTGCCTGGAGCGCGTGAACCTGCGCACGCCCCCGCCCATCGATCCGAAGGGGCTCTTCCCCGAGCCCCTGGACGTGCTCACCGCCGACGTGTCGTTCATCTCGCTCACGGCCATCCTGCCCGGCTGCCTGGCGCTGCTCAAGCCCGCCTGCGAGCTGGTGCTGCTCATCAAGCCGCAGTTCGAGCTGCCCGAGGGCCGCACGGACAAGGGCATCGTGCGCTGCGAGGCCGACCGCCAGGAGGCCGTGGACGGGGTGGTGGCCTTTTGCGGCAACGACCTGGGCCTGACGCTGGTGGGCGTGGTTCCCTCGGCCCTGCTGGGCCCCAAGGGCAACCAGGAGTACCTGGCCTATTTCAAGCGCGTGTAGGCGCCGCGACCCGGTCGCGAACAGGCAGGGGCGCGATGTGCGCGCTGATAATCATGCGTCTCCGGCTGTCTCTCCGGCGGGTTCTCCGGCTGGCCCTCCTGCGGGCAAGGGCGCCCGCAGGCTGAACCAGAGCGCAAAGACCGCGCAGGGAAGGCTCAGAAGCATCAGCACTCGGAACGGAGAGGAGGCGACAAGACCGGCCAGCTCAATGCCCTGTATGCCCAGCGCGTTTCCAAGCTGCATGGCCAGAAGGTAGATGAGCGAGATCAGGACGAAGCGCTCCTGCGGGGTGATGGCCACGAGCTGGGCGTAGATCGCCATCTGGGCCATGCCCAGGGCGACTCCCACGGCGAAGATGGGCACGGCTGCCGCCTCGGGCCGGTCGGCGAGGAGCATCCCGACGGCGATGACCGCGGCGATCATGAGCCAGACGCCCGCCTGCGCCAGGCGAGCGAACCCCCGGTCCAGGGCCATGACCGCGTAGCTGCCCACGATGGCCCCCACCGAGGCCGCCAGCGTCAGCAGGCCAACAAACAGCGGCCCCCTGCCCTGCACGTTCTGCAGATAGTCCGAGACGCAGAACTCCATGCCCACGGCCAAGGCCGAGACCGTGAGCTGCGCAACAATCAGGGCCGCCACGCTGCCACCGAACCGGGAGACCGCGAGCATCGAGTCATCGTGCTCCGGCGGCGTGCGCCCGGCCAGAGCCGCCAGGGACAGCCCCGCCGTCAGGACGCCGAGCCCGGCGTTGAGCACGAAAATGAGCCGCCAGCTCTCCGGGGAAATGCCCGCGAGAAACCCGCCGACCAGGGGGCCGATGACGATGCCCACGGCAGCGCCGCACTCGCCGAAGAACATCGGGCGCGTGATGGTGCGCCGGTAGTGTTCCCCCGCCGTCCAGAGCTGCCCGGCGAAGGCGGCGGCAGCGCCCACGCCCTGCACAGCCCGGCCCAGGAGGAATGCCCCCTGTGAACTTGTGACCGCGCAGACGATGTTGCCCGCCACGAAGAGCGCCAGCCCCCAGAGCAAGAATCCCAGGGCCGAGCAACGGCGCTGGATGGCGGCGTTGAGAAAGATGAACAGCACCATGCAGCCGAAGACGGGGTAGAGATAGCTGTTCAGCATCAGCCCTTCCCCAAGCCCGCCCATGCGGGCCGAGGCCGCCGGTGCCGCCACGAGCATGGCCGTGACCTCCAGCGCGGCAAACAGCTCCACCAGGAGGAACGCCGCGTAGTACATGCCGTCGCGGACGCGGGGCGAAGCGTTTGTCACGAGAGCTCCTGGAACTGCAGCTTGATGTGGGAGAGGATCTCCTGCGCCTCGTCGCTTGCGAGCTTGATGGCCTCGAAATCGATGGGCGGGCCGGAGTACCGTTGCAGGAAGATGCGGTCCGATCCGTCGGTTCCTGGCCGTGCGCCGCAGAAGAAGAAGCCGAGCGCCTCCAGTTCGGGCCCGGCGGCGAAGGTCGCCGGATCGGCCATGTCCAGGGAGAGTTCAATGTGCTCCACGCCTTGCCCCGTGAGGGAGCTGACCTGGGCGGCCAGGGCGTGGGTGAGATCGGGCCCGATGGCGACGACGGTGATGTCCGCGTTCCCGGCCTTGTGGTGGGCGAGCACGTCGAGCCGCGTCGGCCCGGTCGCCAGGGGCGAGGCCGGGGCCGGGGGGGGTTGGGGTGCGGGGTACTCGTGCGCCGCCCCCAA
>JAEXRD010000157.1 GCA_023438245.1 Pseudomonadota bacterium
AACCCTTCCTCGCCAGGGAACAAAATTCGCCATTCGAGAGACAGCCCCCGCGCGGCCCGAACCCTTTCTGGCCAGGGAACGAAATCCATCTTTCGGAAAACAAGCCCGCCAACGGGGTGATTCGAGCACCGGAAAATCCGCCCGGGCCTTGACCCCGGCCCGCTTCTGTGGCTTGTTAGGGGCCATGAGCACCCGTGGCGTCTTCGGCACCCTGGACCCCTTTCTGGAGAACGGCCCGGTCCTGGGCCGCCGGGTGGCCAACGCTGGCTTCCTCAAGCACCTGCTCCAGGCCGATCCCTTCGACGCCTACCACTTCTTCCTGGCCGACCAGGGCGCGCGAACCGGGCTGGAACTGGCCCTGGACGTGCTGGCCCCGGACATCCGGGGGGCCGGGCGCATCCTGGTGCTGGACCGCCGCGAGCTGCCCGCCAGGCTGGCCGCCACGGACTACGCCTGCTTCCACCAGTCCGACTGCATCCTGCACCAGGCGCACATCAGCCGCCTGCGCAACGCCCACGCCCGCAGCCTGTTCCCGGTCACCGGGCCCATCCACTCGCTGAGCTACCCGGACTACCCCGCGGCCTTCCTGCACCACCTGTGGGCCGGGGCCACCGGGCGCGACTGCATCATCGCCACCTCCCGCGCGGGCAAGGCGGCGGTGGAGGAATTCTTCGCCCACCTGCGCCGGGGCCTGGCCCTGCGCAAGGTGCGCGGCCCCTCGGTGCGCATCCTGCCGCTGGGCGTGGACCCGGACCTGGCCGCCGCGCCCCTGCCCACGGAGGGCGAACGGGCCGCGCTCAAGGCCTCCCTGGGCCTGCCCGCGGACCGCGTCCTCATCCTGGTGCTGGGGCGCATCAGCCACGCCAGCAAGATGGACGTGCTGCCGCTTCTGCGCGCGCTCTCGCGTTTGGCCAGCGGCTACGAGGGCGCGCCGCGCGTCGACCCCGCCTCGCTGGCCCTGGTGCTGGCGGGCTGGACCGACGACGAGGACCCCTTTCCGAACACGCTGGTGGAGCTGGGCGAGCGCCTGGGCATCCGGGTCCTCCTCGACAAGCGCCCCGGCGAACGCCGCAAGGCCGGGCTGCTCTCCGCCTGCGACCTGTTCGTGTCCATCGCCGACAACCCCCAGGAGACCTTCGGCCTGACGCTGCTGGAGGCCCAGGCCGCCGGGCTGCCCGTGGTGGCCTCGGACTACAGCGGTTACCGCGACCTGGTGGACCACGGCGTGACGGGCCTGCTGGTGCCCACCACCGGTCCGGAGGCCGGGCCTGTGAAGCCGGGCGATCCGAACCAGTTCGACCAGCCCGGCCAGCCCGGCCAGCCCGGCCAGATCGGCCAGGGCGGGCTGCGCTTCTTCCCGGACGACGGGCTGGCCGACCGCCTGGCCCCGGTGCTGTTCGACAACCAGTACCACCTGCTCCAGGCCCAGCGCGTGGCCGTGGACACCGGCGCGCTGGCCCTGGCCCTGGGCGGGCTCATCGCCGACCCGGAGCGCCGCCGCGCCATGGGCCGGGCCGGGCGCGAGCGGGTGCGCGCGCATTTCCTGTGGCCGCACATCGTGGCCCGCCACGTGGAGCTCTGGCGCGAGCTTTCCGCCCTGCACGCCCCGGACATCGAGACCCTGCGGGCCATTCCGCACCCGCTGCACCTGCCCTACGCGCGCATCTTCGCGGGCTACCCCACGCGCCCGCTGGCCCCGGAGCTGCGCCTGAGCCCCGGCCGCGCCGGGCAGGCCCTGCTGGCCGGGCAGGACCACCCCATGCTCTACGCCGGGCTCTCCGGGGTCATCCGGCCCAACACCCTGCGCTCGCTGGTGTTCCTGGCACGCAAGGGCGCCAGCGCGGGCGACCTGGCCGGGCGCTGGCTGGAGAGCAACGCCGACGGCATGGGCCTGGACATGGAGTCGGTCGGGGCGCACATCCTCTGGGCGCTCAAGCACGACCTGCTCCAGATCGAGCCGCCGCAGGCGGGCCAGGGCGAAGGGCCCGGAGGCGAAGCGGAGGGGACGGCGTGAGCGCGCTGCCCGAACTCGTGCTGCACCACACCGCGCTGGAACACCGGGGCGGGGCCGTGGGCGTGGCCCGCATGCTCCTGGACGCCCAGCGCGCCCAGGGCCTGGCCGCGTTCCAGAGCTTCGAGACCGCCGAGCCCGAATTTCCCGAGCTGGCGGGGCCGGAGGCGCAGTCCCCCTCAAGCCAGCTCGACGAGCTTTCCGGCCAGCCCCTGGCCGCAGTCTGCGAGGCCGGTGAGGCGGGCGCGCGGCTCATGGAGCTGGCCCAGGCGCGCGGGGCCGATCCCTCGCGCTCCGTGCTGCACATCCACGGCAGCCAGGACTGGCTGGCCATGCTCTCCTCGGTGCTCTGGGAGTGCTCACAGTCCGAGGAGCGGCCCCGGCTGCTCTTGACCCTGCACGACGCCCGGCCCCTCACCGGCGGCTGCGCCTACCCGCTGGACTGCCCCTATTTTCCCTTCGGCTGCGTGGACCCCTGCCCGCGCGACTTTCCCGACGTGGCGGCCAACCAGGGCGAAATGATGGGCCTGTTCGCCGCCCTGGCCGAGGCCACCGGGCTGCTCCTGGCCAGCCCCTCGCGCTGGCTGGCGGAGCAGGCCCAGGCCGTGCTGGCGGGCATGCCGCTCAAGGTCATTCCCAACGGCGTGCCCTGGCCCGGGGCCGGGCAGCTTGTGCCCCGCGCCAGGGCCAAGGCCCTGCTGGGCCTGCCGCCGGGGGCGCGGGTGGCGCTGTTCGCGGCCCACGGCGGCGCGCGCGCGGCCTACAAGTCCGGCGC
>JAEXRD010000165.1 GCA_023438245.1 Pseudomonadota bacterium
ATGCGGGGCATGTCCAGGTGTCGGCGCAGGTGGTCGGCCAGCCGGTCCAGTGCGGGTTCCAGGCTGAAGGTGGAGGCGGGCAGCGGCGGCAGGTTTTTGGTGGCGCGCAGGCTATTGAGGAATGCCCGGCGGTGGTTGTCGGCGTCGAAGATGCCGTGCGCGTAGGTTCCCCAGATGCGTGGGAACCCGGTGGAGGAGAGGCGGTCGTCGTCCAGGCCGAAGGAGAGCTCGCTTCCGTCGGCGGTGCGGGCCAGCACGGTGGCGGCGGGGGCGGAATCGGGGGCGTCGGCGGGGTTGAGGCGCGTGATGCCGTGGTGGATCTCGTAGCCGGAGATCTGGTGGCCGGTACGTTCGTCGGTGAGGGTCACGCGCGTGAGGGTCTTATCCGGCTCCAGCACGGTGGTGAGGGGCAAAAGGCCGAAGCCGTCCACCGTGGGCTGGGAATTGAGCGCGTTGGTCTCCAGGCCGTGCGGGTCGTGCACGGCGGTGCCGAGCATTTGCAGGCCCGCGCAGATGCCGATGATGGAGGAGGAGGCGGGAAGGGAGCGCAGGGCGGCGGCGAAGCCCGCGCCGCGCAGGGCGCGCAGGTCCTCGATGGTGTTCTTGCTGCCGGGCAGGATCACGGCGTCGGGCGTGCCGAGCTCCGTGGGCTGGCGCACCAGGCGCAGGCGCACGTCCGGCTCCTGGCGCAGCGGGTCCAGGTCGTTGAAGTTGGCGATGCGGCCCGGCACGATGACGGCGATGTCCAGGGCGTCGGGAGAGGAGGCGTCCGAGGTGAGGGTGTGGACGCCAAGGCTGTCTTCCTCGGGGAGTGCGATGGACGGCAGCCAGGGGATGACGCCGAGCACCGGGCGGCCCGTGCGGCGGTACAGGAAATCCAGGGCCGGGGCGAGGATGGACGCGTCGCCCCGGAACTTGTTGAGCACGTGGCCCAGCACCAGCGCGCGCTCGTCGGGGTCCAGGATGTCGTAGGTGCCGGAGAGCGCGGCGAACACCCCTCCCCGGTCGATGTCGCCCGCAAGCAGCACCTTGGCCCCGGCGTGGCGGGCCATGGCCATGTTCACGATGTCCTGGGCCTTGAGGTTGACCTCCGCCGGGCTGCCCGCGCCCTCCAGCACCATGACCTGATGCTCGGCCGCGAGCGAGTCGTAGGCCCGGGTGGCGGCCTGCCAGGCTTGGGGCTTGTAGGCGTGGTACTCCTGCACGTTCATGTTGCCCACGGCCCGGCCCAGGATGACCACTTGCGAGCCGGTGTCGCCCGTGGGTTTGAGCAGCACCGGGTTCATGCGCGGGTCGGGACTCAGGCGGCAGGCCTGGGCCTGGGTGGCCTGGGCGCGGCCCAGCTCGAAACCGCCTCCGGAAGCATCCACCGCCACCGCCGAGTTGTTGGACATGTTCTGGGCCTTGAAGGGCGCCACCTCGAAGCCGTCCTGGAACAGGATGCGGCACAGGCCCGCGGCCAGCACGCTCTTGCCCGCGCCGGAGCACGTGCCCTGCACCATGAGCGCCGGGGTCCTTCGGACCTTTTGTGGGATTCTGGGAGCTTTTTGGATGCCCGAGAAGCGCGCGATGCCGCCGATGAGCCGGGCGTTTTCCTCCGCCGTGCGCACGGCCACGCGGAAATAGCTCTCGTCCAGGCCCTCGAAGTTGGCGCACAGGCGGATGGCTATGCCTTCTTCGGCCATGAGCCGGTCGGCCAGGGGCTTGGCGCTCAGGCCCACGCGGTCCAGGCGGCAGAGCAGGAAATTGGCCTGGGAGGGGAACACGCGCAGGCCCGGGATCTCGCGCAGCTCTGCGGCAAGCCCCTCGCGCAGGCGGGTCACCTCGGCCACGGTGCGGCGCTGGTAGTCCGCGTCGCGCAGGGCGCGCGCGCCCACCCGTTGGGCCGCCACGCCCAGGTTCCAGGCGGGCAGCCGCTGCCTCAGCCGCGCGATGAGGTCGGCGTGGCCGAAGCACAGGCCCAGCCGCAGGCCCGGCACGGCGTAGAACTTGGTCATGCTCACCAGGGCCAGCACGTTGTCCGGCCTGTTGCGCACCACACGGCCCACTCCGCCCGTTCCTTCGTCCTCCATGGACGGCACGAAGTCCCCGAAGCTCTCGTCCACGCAGATGAGGCTTTTGGGGAACGCGCGGGCGATGTCGCGGATGTGCCGGGCCGGGATGAGCGTGCCCGTGGGGTTGTTGGGGCTGGCCAGCATCACCAGGGCCGGGCCTGCGGCCAGCATGCCCGCCAGGCGCTCCAGGTCGGGCGCGAAGCCGTTCTGGGCGGTGCAGGGCAGGGTTTCCACCCCCAGCCCGGCCAGGCGGCAGCAGCGGTCCACGTCCACGTAGGCGGGCGTGGGGATGATGGCCCGGGCAAGGCCCATGCGCGCGGCCAGCCCGCACACGGCCATGAGCAGCTCGCTCACGCCGTTGCCGGCCAGGGCCTGGTTGGGCCAGACCTTGTAGCGTTCGCAGGCGGCCAGGGTCAGGTCCCCGGCCTCGGGGTCGGGGTAGTGGGCCACCTCGGCCAGGGCGGCGGCCACCTCCTCCTCCAGCCAACTGGGCGGCCCCAGCGGGTTGATGCTGGCGGAGAAGTCCAGGATGTCCTCGGGCCGTTTCCCGGCGCGCTCGGCCAGCTTGCGGACGTTGCCGCCGTGGGCGTAGCGGTCGGGGTCGCTCTGGGTCTGGTTGGGCGCGAGGCCCCCCAGCGTGTTCTGGCGCATGGGCGCTCCTTGGCGTGGAGGTGGGGTCGACTGCATCGTTCTAGCGCTTCCCGCCGCCTGGGGCAAGGCGGGGCCGGTGATCGTGGCGAGACGTGCCCCGGCGCAAAAAAAGGCGCCCCCTTGCGGGGGCGCCTGATGTGCATGGACTGTGGTCCTGGCCTATTCGGCGGCGAGCTCGGCAGCGGGCTTCTGGGAAGCGCCGGTGTCCTTCTTCACCTCGGTGGCCACCTTGAACAGGATGGTGACCACCAGAGCGCCGATGGCGTAGATCATGAGCGAGATCACGAGCTCCTTGCCGGTGGGCCAGTAGGGGCTGATGGTCTCGAACGGGGTGGGGTTGAAGCCGCCGATCAACAGGCCCAGGCCCTTGTCGATCCAGGTGGCGATGACCAGGATGCCCAGCGACCAGGGCAGCAGCTTCAGGTTGTCGCGCAGCTTGGGCGGAATGAGCAGGGCCAGCGAGCCCAGGCCCAGCGCCGCGGCGGTCCACATCCAGGGCACCAGCTCGGAGTGGCCCTCCAGGCCCTTGAACAGGTACACGATGGAGTGGGTGTGGCCGGGGATGCCGGAGTAGAAGGCCGTGAACACTTCCAGCAGGAAGAAGAACACGTTCACGCACATGGCGTAGGTGATGGTCTTGGCCAGGGTGCCGATGGCGTCCACGTTGGCCTTGAAGCTGGAGACCTTCTCGGTGAGCATGATGACCAGGAGCAGGATGGCCGGGCCGGAGCAGAACGCGCTGGCCAGGAAGCGGGCGGCCAGGATGGCGGTGAGCCAGTAGTGGCGGCCGGGCAGGCCCTGGTACAGGAACGCCGTGACGGTGTGGATGGAGAAGGCCCAGACGATGGAGACGTAGGCCAGGGTCTTGCTCCACTTGGGGTGCGGCAGGCCCTGGCGGTCGGCCTCAAGGCAGGTCCAGCCCACCACCACGTTCAGGATGAGGTAGCCGTTGAGGACCACCATGTCCCAGAACAGGATGGAGTTGGGCGTGGGGAACAGCATCACGTTGAGCATGCGCTGGGGCTGGCCGATGTCGACCACGATGAAGCCCAGGCACATGACCACGGCGGCGATGGCCATGAATTCGCCGAAGATCACGAGGTCCTTGTACTTCTTGTAGTGGTGGAAGTAGTAGGGCAGCACGATCATGACGCCGGAGGCGGCCAGGCCGACCAGGTAGGTGAACTGGGCGATGTAGAAGCCCCAGGACACGTCGCGGCTCATGCCGGTGATGGTCAGACCTTCGGAGAGCTGGTTCAGGTACACGCCCGAACCGCCCAGGATGACCACCAGGAGGAAGCCGATCCAGGTGTAGTATTTGGGAGATCCCTTGAGTGCTTTTTCGAGCATGGCCGCCCCCTAAATGATGTAGTACACGCCCGGTTCGGTGCCGAGCGAGGGTTTACGACGGATGGTGTAGTGCTCGCGCAGGAGCTTGCGCACCTCGCTCGCCGGATCGGAGAGGTCTCCGTACACCACGGCGCCCTGGGAGGCCTCCACGCAGGCGGGAACCTTGCCCATGGCCAGGCGCTCCACGCAGAAGTTGCACTTTTCCACCACGCCGCGCATGCGGGTGGGGAAGTCCTTGTTCAGGTTCGCCACGTCCAGGTGCTTGCGGGGCTCCATGAAGTTGAAGCTGCGCGCGCCGAAGGGGCAGCCGGCCATGCAGTAGCGGCAGCCGATGCAGCGGTGGTAGTCCATGGCCACGATGCCGTCGGGGCGCTTGTAGGTGGCCTTGGTGGGGCACACGCGCACGCAGGGGGCGTTGGTGCAGTGGTTGCACAGGATGGGGAACTGGCGCTTCTCCAGGCCCTCGTCCATGTAGTTGTTCAGCTGGTCGAAGGCCTGCTCGTAGCCCGCGGCCCAGATCCACTTGATGTTCTGGTTGCCCGGGATGTCAGGCACGTTGTGCACGCTGTGGCAGGCCTTGGCCAGGGTCTCGATGGCCTCTTTGGTGCCGACCTTCTTGGTGTCGATGACCATGCCCCAGCGCTTGGCCTTGAGGCCCTTGGCGTCGTCCTTGATGGCGCTGCCGGAGCCGGACACGGCCATGGCGGAGCCTCCGGCCAGGGCCAGGCCCGCGGCGGTCAGGCCGGCGAACTTGAGGAAGTTTCTTCTGGTGTGGTTCATTTCTTCAACCCCTCCGGCTGAACGTGGCAATCCCAGCAGTACGGAGTGACGGCCGCATCGTTGTGGCACTTGTCGCAGAACTCCGCCTTATTGGTGTGGCACTTCATGCAGGTCTTCTGCAGGCTCATCTCGAACTCTTTGCCCTTGCTGTTGACGTACACGCGCTGGCCGTCGCGCAGGGCCCAGTCGCGCCACTGGTCCAAGAGCTGCATGTGCTTGGTGCGCATGAACTCCTTGCTCTCGATGCACTCCTTCTCATTCTCGGGCATCTTGAGCTTGGGCTGGGAGTAGGCCGCCTTGCCCGCGTTGTAGGCCAGCGGGGCCAGGAAGACGCCCAGGAAGATCACCAGTCCGGTGATGATGTTACCGCCGTTGTAGAGTTTCATGTTTTACTCCTCCTCGAAGCCCGGCAGGGGTTCCTGGCGCAGGTTCATGGTGCGCTCTTCCCCGTCCTCAAGGACCAGGGCGTTGGCCACCAGCTCGTGCAGGCCGGTGATGCGCACGCCCGGGGCCCAGTAGTCGGCCAGGGGAGGCAGGGTGGCGCGGTCGAGGGCGCAGACGCAGGCCATGGTGTTGACCCCGTGCTTGTCGACCACGTGCTTGAGGGCGTTGCCGCGGGGCAGGCCGCCGCGCATGCGGATTTCCATGATTTCGTCGGTATTGAGGCCCGAGCCGCCGGCGCAGCAGAAGGTCTGCTCGCGGATGGTGCTGGGCGGCATGTCGTAGAACTCGGGCACCACGTTCTGCAGCACGTAGCGGGGCTCGTCGAGCATGCCCATGCCGCGGGCGGGGTTGCAGCTGTCGTGCCAGGTGGCGATGATGCCTTCGTTGCGATTCTTGTCCAGGTTCAGCTTGCCGTGCTTGATGAGGTCGGCGGTGAACTCGGCGATGTGCACCATCTTGGTCTGCTTGGCGTTGTGGAACACCGTGCCGGTGATGGGGTTCACCGGGGTCTGCATCTGCGGGCCCTGCATGTCGCCGTTCATGGTGTCCATGTACTGGTTCACCACGCGCCACATGTGGCCGCACTCGCCGCCCAGAATCCATTTGCAGCCCAGGCGGTTGGCCTCGGCGTACATCTTGCCGTTGAGGCTCTTCATGGCGTCGTGGTGCACGAAGCTGCCGAAGTTGCCGCCCTCGGAGGCGTAGGTGCTCATGGTGTAGTCCAGTCCGAGGTAATCGAACAGGATCATGTAGCCCATGAAGGTGTAGATGCCCGGATCGGCGAAGGCGTCGCCGGAGGGGGTGATGAACAGGATCTCGTGGCCCTTCTCGTTCAGCGGGGCCTTCACGCGCTTGCCGGTGACGGTCTCGATGTCGTCGACCATGAAGTCGACGATGTCCTTGAAGGCGTGGGGCTGGATGCCCAGGTGGTTGCCGGTGCGGTTGCAGTTGGCCACCGGCTCCAGGATCCAGTTGATGTTGATGCCCAAGAGGTGCAGCAGCTCGCGCGCCAGGAAGGTCACCTCGGCGGTGTCGATGCCGTAGGGGCAGAACAGCGAGCAGCGGCGGCACATGGTGCACTGGTAGAAGTAGATGAACCACTCCTTGATGACGTCCTCTTCCAGCACGCGGGCGCCGGTGAGCTTGCCCAGGATCTTGCCCGCCACGGTGAACTCGCCGCGGTAGATGCTGCGGAGCAGTTCGGCGCGCAGCACCGGCATGTTGCGGGGGTCGCCGCTGCCGATGAAGAAGTGGCACTTGTCGGCGCAGGCGCCGCAGCGCACGCAGATGTCCATGAACAGCTTGATGGAGCGGAACTTGTCCAGCCTCTCGCGGAAGCCGTTGACCACGATCTCGCGCCAGTTGCTGGGCAGCTTCCAGTCGACGTCGGCCGGGTTCCACTCGCGCGGGTTGGCGAAGATGCCGGGCATCTCGTGCATGAGATACTCGACCTTCTCGGCCTTGCCCGGGTAGGCCCAGTTGCCGGGGCTGGTGTCGGTGGGCAAATCCATCCACCCCTGGGCGGGCGGAGTGTAGTTGATGCTCTTCAACATCTCATCGGGTTTGATGATTTTTGCCATGTCTTCTCCTCGCGGAAAAAGTTTGTTGCGCTAGACCGGGAGCGACAGGGCCGCGGTTAGGCGGCCTCCTCCGGGTTCTTATCCAGGGGCAGGCCGGCCTCGAACATGGGCTCGCGGAAGTCATCCTCGTAGGCCGCGTAGCTGTGCGGCTTCACGCCCGGGTCGTTCCAGGGGTTCACATGGTGGTGCATGCGGGTGTCGTTGGGCATGTTGCGCGTGGGGGAGAGGAACACTCCGCCCATGTGCATCAGCTTGGAGAAGGGGAAGTAGGCCAGCAGGCAGCTCACCAGGAAGACGTGCACGAAGAAGCTGGTGTCGATGGTGGCGGGCACGGGCTTGAAGTGGAAGGTGACCAGGCCCATGACCACGTCCTTGATGGCCATGACGTCGACCTTGGCGATGTAGCGCATGTACATGCCGGAGAGCGCGATGCTCAGGATCAGCAGCAGGGGGAAGTAGTCGTTGACCAGGGAGATGTAGCGCAGCTTGGCGTCCATCAGGCGGCGGGCCAGCAGGAAGCCGGCGCCGGCCAGGATGAGCAGGTCGGTCTGGTACACGATGGGGGTGTAGATCTGCAGGATGGAGTCCACGAACTCGATGCCGGTGATGATGGCGGGCACCGGCTGCAGGAACAGGCGCATGTGGCGCAGGGCGATGATCAGGAAGCTGTAGTGGAACAGGATGGCGAACAGCCACAGCCACTTGGCCGAGACGTAGGACACGATGGGGTTCTTGCCCTCGTCGTGGGTCAGGGCCATCTTGGTGTTGCGGAACAGCGAGCGGAAGGTGAGCACCTCAAGCAGCATGCGCACCACGGTCTGCGGACCGGTGGAGGGGTTGTCCCACTTGTTCTGCTTGATCCAGTCCAGCGACTGCTGCTGCCCGCCCGTGGTGGGGATGCGGAAGGGCACCGGGCGCTTGGCCCAGCCAATGATTTTGCACGCGAAGCCCACCACGAAGATGAGGAACGCGGTGCCGGGCACGCAATAGGCGAAGATGGTCTGCATCTTGGCCGCGCCCGCGCCCAGCGTGGCTACCACCACCAGGGCCAGGACCAGGAAGAGTGAGAAGATCGCATTCATCAGCCGTCACCTCGCTTGTTGTTCAGCGCCCCGCGGCCAAAACCGGGGGGCGCCTTGCCATAAAGAAATCACTCGGCCTGTTCGGCCGCGACGTCCTTTTTGAGCATGTTGGCCCGCCGCACGATGCTCACGTGCGCCCGCTTGATCTCCTCCACCCGCAGCCGCGCGATCTGGTCGCGCGAGCGCACGTACAGGTCGAAGGCGATGGTGGCCAGGTTGTCCACGCGGGTTTCGAAGGCGAGCAGCTCCTCCAGCGCGCCCCGGGCCTTGAGTTCGGCCAGGAACTGTTCGCGCAGGAGCTTCTTGAGCAGGAACACGAAACTGATGGCCTGCGCGGGGCTGAAGTCCTGCACGGCGCGGATCTTCACCAGCGTCTCCAGGCTCTTGGCCACGGCCTCGGCGTCGTTCCAGGTCAGCAGCTGGGGGATGAGTTCGCTTGTGGCGGAGAGGATGGCGTGGCCCACCGGATTGGTGAACCGGTCGCGATTGTTCTTCCAGACGCTCTGCGTCTGTTCCGGGTAGGTGCCCAGGATCAGGTCGGCCCATTTCTGGGCCAGCTCTTCCCGGCGCGCCGCGATGGCTTCCACAAGACTCATGCCATGCCCCCGCCTGACAAAAGTTTCTGGACTCGAAAATGAGGACGCCCGCCAGCCCGCTTCGCCCCGCCCCAAACCATGCGGGAAGAGGCGGCGAGCCAAGGAAAGCGCCCGTCAGCTATGTGAAATAGGGAACAATGCTCCGCAGTGCTCTCCCACACTCCCCCCGAAAGGTCAAGCCGTTTGGCCAAGAAAACGCACACCTGCGTAGCCTTCCGGCCCCTGGCGCGCGGCCCTTGCGAGCCCCTCCGGCGCAAAAATGTGCAAGCCCTTGCGCGGCTTGTGCAGCTCCTTGCGCACATTTCGGATGCACACCACCCCCGGTGCGAACTGAACATCCGGCAATAGCAGGACAAATTTCCTTGGCACGGCAATTGCCTTTACCCCACCATGTGCAAAGAGGGTTTGCACCGTCGGGGGCGGAGGTTCCGCTCTTCCGCCTCCGCCCCCGCCCTTCCAAACCCCCGCGCACACTGCCCCCGAGGAGGTCCGAACGCATGCACCACGAGCCCGAGTACATCCCCCCCCGGCGCGTACAGCCCCGCGCCATAGCCGCCGCGCGGCCCCTGCCCGCTCCCGGCAGCCTCGTCATCCTCGCCGCCCTGGCCGCACTGGCCCTCATGCTCTTCTCCTTCGCCACGCGTTCGCATGCCTTCGGACTCTTCGGCGGGCCGAAAGAAGTCAAAGCCCAGGCCGGAACCGTCGCCATCCCCCTGGCCGACGTTTCCGACGGAAAAGCCCATTTCTACACCCTCAAGACCGGCGGCAAGCAGGTGCAGTTCTTCGCCATCAAGAGCAAGGACGGCCAGGTGCGCACCGCGCTCAACGCCTGCGACGTGTGCTTCCGCGAAAAGAAGGGCTACGTGCAGGAGGGCGACACCATGAAGTGCGTCAACTGCGGCATGCGCTTCGCATCCAACCGCATCGGCGAGGTCAAGGGCGGCTGCAACCCGCACCCCCTGCCGCGCACCACCGACGCCAAGAACCTCTTCATCCGCGAGGCCGACCTGGCCGCCGGAGTGGGCTACTTCTAGGAACACCGGGGCTCCGCCCCGCACCCCGCCGGGGCGGCTCCGCCCCCCGGCCCCCCGCCAGAGGGACGAGTCCCTCTGGACTCCCGATACGGCGCGGCGGGCAGACCGGAAAAGCCCGGTCCGCCCACCGCGCCGATCAGCGTCCGGACTGGGGCGCGAACGCCAAGGAGACGGAATGAACCTGCTGACCATAGCGCTTCGGAATGCTCGGAAAAAATGGGTGCGGACAGGGCTCCTGCTCCTGGTCTTCACCCTCGGCGTGGTCAGCATCGTGGCCCTCTCCTTCGTGTCCAAGGTGGTGGGCGAGGGGCTGGAAAAAAAGCTGGTCAGCTACGGGGCCAACATCCTCGTTTCGCCCAAAAGCGAAAAGCTCACCGTGAGCTACGGCGGCTTCTCGCTGGGCGACATGCTCTTCGATGTCGCCTATTTGGACGAGAAGGAGAGCGTGGCCAGGATCGACGCCATCGAGCTGCGCAAGAACATCAGCGTCATCGCGCCCAAGCTCGTGGTCATGGACAGGCTGAACGGCACCGCCGTGGCCGTGGTGGGCGTGCGCTTCGACCAGGAAAAGCTGCTCAAGGGCTACTGGGTGGTGGAGAAGGGCGCGTTCCCGGGCGAAAAGCCGGAGGAGACCGCCGCCCGCCAGTCGTCCATGGCCATGCATGAAGGCGAGCAGCGCGCGCCCCTGCCCGTGGGCGGGGAGCACCCCCAGGTCAAGGCCGGGCACGGCCTGCTGGCGGGCAGCGAGGCCGCCGCGCGCCTGGGCCTGTCCGTGGGCTCCAAGGTGCCCGTGGGCAAGATGGAGTTCACCGTGGAGGGCATCCTGGCCCCCACCGGCAGCGAGGACGACAACGTGCTGCTCTCCGACCTGGAGGTGCTGCAAAAGGCCGTGGGCAAGCCCGGCAAGGCCAACTTCCTGGAGGTGGCCGCGCTGTGCTCCGGCTGCCCCATCGAGGACATCACCGCCCAGCTCTCCGCCGCCCTGCCCGGCGTGGAGGTCAAAGCCCTGCGCGGCGTTGTGGAGCAGCGCATGTACTCCGTGCACTTCGTCAAGAAGCTGATTCTTTCCGTGAGCCTGGTCATCCTGCTCACCGGCTGCAGCATGGTCGGCATCTCCATGCTCTCCGCGGTGAACGAGCGCAAGAAGGAGATCGGCATCCTGCGCAGCCTGGGCTTCTCGCGCCGGGCGGTGTTCTCCATCTTCTGCGCCGAGGCCGCCAGCATCGGCCTGGCCGCCGGGCTTATCGGCTACCTGGCGGGCTGGGCCGTCAGCTTCCGCATCCTGGAGGTGCTGGAGCTCTCCGAGGGCGGGCTGTCCATCCCCTTCGACCCGCTGATGCTCGCGGCCACGGCGCTTGTGCTGGCCCTCTTGACCTCCCTGGCCTCGCTCCTGCCCGCCTGGAAGGCCGCCTCCATCGAACCCAGCGAAGCGCTGGTCACGCTCTAGGAGCCGCCATGTCCTCGCCCATTCTGATCGCCGAGAACATCACAAAATCCTTCACCCAGGACGGCACGCCCACCCAGGCCCTGAAGGGCGTCTCGGTCAGCGTCGCCCCGGCCGAGTTCGTGTCCGTCGTGGGCCGCAGCGGATCGGGCAAAAGCACGCTGCTCTCCGTGCTCTCCACGCTGCTCCGGCCCGATTCCGGCACGCTCTCCTACGCCGGAACCGACCTGGCCCGCGCCAGCGAGCGCGACATCGACCAGCTGCGCCACGGCGACTTCGCCGTCATCTTCCAGTTCCACTACCTGCTGCCCTACCTCACCGCCCTGGAAAACACGCTGCTGCCCTTCATGCGGGGGCTGCGCCCGGTCACGTCCGCGCAACGCCAGCGCGCCATGGATTGCCTGGCGCGCGTGGGCCTGGCCGACAAGGCCCAGCGCCTGCCCGGCCAGCTCTCCGGCGGCGAACAGCAGCGCGTGGCCATCGCCCGCGCCCTGGTGAAACAGGCGCGCATCCTCTTCGCCGACGAACCCACCGGCAGCCTGGACTCCGCCACCGGCGGCACGGTCATGGAACTGCTGGGCAGCCTGCCCGCAGAGGGCCTGTCCGTGGTCATGGTCACCCACAACGACGAGTACGCCAAGCTCGCGCACCGGGTGGTCAGGATGGAGGACGGGTTGGTGG
>JAEXRD010000028.1 GCA_023438245.1 Pseudomonadota bacterium
TTGAGGAACTAATTCCGAGTGAAGTAGTTTATGCCATTCTCGATGGTGAAAATGCGATCAAAGTGTGGCGTGAATATCGCGGTTTGACACAGCAAGAGACTGCTGAAAGAGTTGGAATTAGTGTTCCATATTTATCGCAGTTGGAAACAAATAAGCGCAAAGGCTCGCTGGAGGTGTTGTCCGCTATCGCCAGAATTTTCCAGGTTTCACTTGAGAATATCATTCCTGGGAGAGCTTGAATCAGCCATTCGACGAGATATGACTGATTGAATTGCGCGTAGTCTACTGTTGGTTAGACAGCCTTCACGCGTCTGCGGCACATAGAAGGTGATTTCGCCCGACCGAGTTTTCTTCGTTTTTGCCTCATTAGCGTTGGCGTAATCGCGTCGTTCCCGGCTGCGGTCGTATGACCCCGCGCCCAGGTGCTTCTGCTGCTCGGCTTTCATGGCGGCATTGACCGGGACAGGATGCGGATCAGCTCGGGTAGACAGGCAAACCCTTGCAAATATGTAAATATTTCACGGTTATGAATTGGTTATAATGTAGCAACAAACCGTATATAGCACATGATTCCCAGGAGGGTTGTATGAATCAGACATCGAACAAATTGTTCGGGTTGTTTGCCTCGTTTAGATCGTCTTTAGCTGCCGCGAATTGGAAGCAATGGCTTCCTAGTCGCGGCAATTTTGTTTTTGTGATGCTTATTGCGCTTGGGTTTATTTGGGCACAGAGCAGTGGTGTATTAGCCCGTCCGGAAGCACAAAGCACTGGCTACACTCGTCCTTTCCCCTACCAGGGACGGCTGGCTGACGCCAGCGGAACTCCGCTGACGAATACCTACCCAATGATCTTCCGCCTCTATGCCTCAGGTGCGGAGGGAGTCCCATTGTGGGAAGAAAACTGGAGCGGCCCCAACAGCGTTCGGGTTAGCGATGGTCTTTTCAGTGTCATGCTCGGCAGCCTAAGCCCCATCCCGGATGGGGTCATTGCCGAAAATAGCAACCTCTGGCTGGGAATCACTGTTGGAACGGATGATGAGATGTCCCCACGCATTCAATTAGGGAGCGTGCCTTTTTCCCATCAAGCTCAAACGGTGGCAGATGGAAGTATAACAACAGAAAAAATTCAAGATCAATCAATCACATCAGAAAAAATTGTCGATGGAACAATATCAAGTACAGACTTAGCGACTAATGCTGTGACCAGCACAACCATTACAGATGGCACAGTCGAAAGTCTAGATATAGCTGACGGAACCATATCGAGTGTTGATATAACCGACGGTACCATTAGTGGCGCTGATATTACTAATTCCACAGTAACAGGGGCTGACATTGCAGACAATACGATAGCTGGTGTTGATATATTAGATGGAACCATAACCGGGGTCGAGATTGCAAATGGCTCCATTTCCGATTCGAAAGTTAGTCTATCTTATATTTACCCCAACTCAGGCAGTGTAATACTGGCAGGTACTGCCGTAGTAGGAGGACTAAACATTAACGGTACGGACCTCTATTTCTCACCGAATGCGGAACGGGGAGATGGAGGTAGAGCCCTTGTTTTAGATTGGGGCGATGTGTTAAGGTTAAATTACAATGGTGATTTTTCAGGCGGAGTAATAGCCCGAAACTTTAGAACAGGCGGGATAGTCGAAGAAAATCTTCAAACCGAAGAAGAACAAGTTATGCCAAGGATCGACCGTTTCGAACAAGGCGACATCTTATGCTGGGATCCAACCGAACAGAAACTTGATAAATGTATTTCTGTTGCCTCTCCATTAGTTGTAGCAGTTGCAGATCTTAATGGGCGGCCAATTATCTTAGGTGCTGAACCTGCAAAAGTTGTAGGACCGGTCGAACCGGGCGATTTATTGGTGTCGTCAGATTTGCCTGGCTTCGCAGAAGCATGGATGGAAGGAAATGCCTCATTAGCTGGAACTGTTATTGGCAAAGCATTAGAGAGTTGCAACGCCCAAACATGTATGATCAAAATTCTGATTATGCTGCGCTAAACGCCAGCAAAGGCCAGTAGCTTGTTGTACTAATGCACTGTCTGAGTCTTTTGCCAACACCAAGAACTTTACTTGTCAAGCCTTTAATTGTTTGTTCAACGGAAGTTATATGGAAGCCTATTTTTCATTACCCGCGATGAGTGGACCCTTCAAGTCTACTATTTGTGCATAGAAAAACTTCAAGTTTTCTTGCCATTGCTCAAGAATAGTTGCTTCACGTACGAACAAGGTAATAATTCACACAGATAATCCCTGAACACCATTTCGCTTATACGCACCTACGGATCGATGAGGTGGAAATGAAGTGGCTTTACACAAAGAAAAACAAATGGAGGCCTGCAATAGCTCCTCTGAAAAGAAATAAGTGCATTCGAATCATGAAGAACTCTTTCATCTTGCCTCTATTATTCGGGGCAATGATTGTATTCAACTTTACAAATGTAATCGCTTCCGACGATTGGAAAACCCAAAAATATGTAACCAAATTGGTAGCTTCCCAAGAGACAAAAGAGCTGACGACTTTTCCAACCGTGGAGAACCTTTCATTGACCCAATGTTCTGGCGCTTCAGTTTATTTCCCTGTCGCTCTTACTGGTTTTGATACTATTACTGCCAATTACCATTGTTTTAACAATAGTAACGGTTCAGCATGTCCAAGCTATAAAACGGGTAATACAGGTTTTACTGGAAAGCCACATTCCGGCCTAGATATTTTTCCGAAAAATAAAACAACCGGAGCAGAACCTGTATATGCTGTCGCAGCAGGAACGATTATCGCGGCGCCACCACAGACTAAGTCTGCTGTTGTAATTGAGAGCATAGTAAACGGGAATACCTATTACTTTTTGTATACCCATATGGCCAACAGTAGTGGCAGTGATAAATATGGCGGGAAATATGGGTTGAATTCAGACGGAGAATGGGTAAAACTCAGGAATTTCTCTATTGGTGAGAAGGTAAATGCTGGCGAACAGATTGGCAGAGTTGGCACTTATAACACAAGTGGTACTCATCTACATTTTTCGATAACTCCACAATTAAAAAAGGGTGTTGTACCAGGCTCTCTTTCGTCTGGATTTGATGATCCGAATAGCACTATAGACCCAACGCCATTCCTGTGGGGTGAAAATCTTAATTACGACAAATTCGATAATGATAGAAAAAAGACATATAACGGAACAGGATTCGTGTGCTTAGCACCTCCTAAACCACCTTGTCCCGCTCCATCGTCCAATCTTATCAGTTTTTACAAATATCCAAATCAGGATTGTGGAAACGAAGGGGCTAAAGCGGTATATACCTACGATCCAAAAGGGGTCTTTAATAGCATCTCACCTGTAACGATTACTGTCCCTTTCAAACCAGGTTCAATTTATTTCCCCACAACCCAACTTAATCCCGACACAGAAATTAAGACCAACCGCCCTTATACTTTCCGGCCTAAACATATCAATATAACGAAAAATGGAGATCTTGTTCTGGATGCTTCCGGAAATAGTATTTATCCGGGCACCCCAATTATTCAATGGGGCTGGAACAGTCAACAAAACAACCAAAAGTGGGGGTTCGAAAAAATATCAGAAGGCGTTTACCAAATCATCAACCACAACAGTGGTCTGTGCCTGGCTGGAAACGGATTAGGTAATACCGTTACTCAAGAAAGTTGTACCGGGGACAATGTGCTGTGGAATATGGAATATCTTGGGACACCAGGAAATTATCGTGTCATTCACAAAACAACCGGATATGCATTAGATGTAAAAGGTGCATCCACTTCGTGGGGAACCGATATCATTTTATGGTACAAGAACAATGCCTTAAACCAGCAATGGCACATCTGTGAAACGGCTCAACTATCACTATCCGGATCGAACTTAACTTTCGCAATAAAGGAAAACGTAGCTGACACCTCTGGCTATTCGCTCGTCGATGGTCCGAACACTTTCCAGTTACGAGCCAATCAACTGTGCCCGACAACAACCACTTCTGGCATTTCATTGATGAGCAGTTGTATTAATAATGCCCCTCCCAATCCTCCAAGGACAACATCTCCCATAAACGGATTCTCTCAATTGAACAACCCGCCCAAACTTTGTTGGGCGTCCCAGGGAGATCCCGATAACAAAACATTAAGCTTTCGAGTAGAGATTGAAAGTGGCGGATCTCGAATCTACAGCGGATGGAATTACGAACAATACTGTTGGTATCCAACAGAACTGGTAAACAAATTCGGGACATACAATTGGCGTGTGCAAGCACGCGACTTTGACTTGGCAACCAGCTATTGGTCCGCATCACGGACCTTTACCATCGAAGCCCCCAATAAGCCGCCGGCTATATCCCTA
Source organism: Pseudomonadota bacterium (assembly GCA_023438245.1). Classification (GTDB taxonomy): domain Bacteria; phylum Desulfobacterota; class Desulfovibrionia; order Desulfovibrionales; family Desulfovibrionaceae; genus Humidesulfovibrio. The sequence goes on from JAEXRD010000028.1 coordinate 4,360, forward strand.
AATACCTCAAACGGCAACATATCCGACACCATCCTTTCTCGGGACGGAACCTGGACTTTCACTGGCACAGCCTCAGACCCGGAAAATGATCTCCGCCGGATTGAGTTCAGATGCTCCGGCGATGGCTGCGGGTCACAATCAGCGCATTCGAACGGGACAAGCTGGTCCCATACACAAACGGGCATGTGGGGAGAAAACGAGGTACGCTTCGTCGCCTTCGACGGTTATACCGGCGCAAATAACGGCCAGGGCAATATGACCTACAGCCGCACTGTGAAATTGCTAATCGACCAGGCTGCTCCAACTACGCAAATCAGCCTGAATGGCTCGGCCTCCAGTACTACCTGGCCGGTGTGGTTCACCGTGCCGGTGCAAGTCAATCTCCTCGCACAGGATGGCGCTAGCGGGCGCGCCCGCGCGGGCATTCAGCGTTTATATTACCGGCTTGATGGCGGAAGCTGGACCGCCGTTGAGGGTGATCAGGCCAACCTTACGGTGGAAAGCGATGGACCACACACCATGGAGACATATAGCGTCGACCGTTTAGGAAATACAGAGACCGCCCGATTTGTTACGTTCCGCATAGACAGCACCCCGCCTCTTGCGCCTACCGGAGCCGTAGACACCAACGGCTCACAGAGCAACCTGTGGCAGAACGCCGGCAATATTCCAACCTTCACCTGGGATGCTTCCAGCGATCTCACCTCTGGCTTGTGGGGATATCAACTTTATTTCGGCAGCGATCCAGCCGGCATCGGGTATGAGAATTTCTCTGCTTCACAAACACGAACCTGGACTCCTCTTCCAGGCGGAGTGCGTACCGGAACCTATTACCTGCGGGGACGCACGCGGGATATCGCTGGGAACTGGAGCAGTTGGACAGACATGTTCACTTACCGGTATGATGGCACGGCTCCAGAAAATCCAAACAATGTCCAGCACGCTATGGGCATTGAAAGCACTGTGTGGCAACGGTTGACCAGCGCTCCTGATTTTGCCTGGCCGGTTGCTTATGATGAGGGTTCCGGAATCCAGGGATACTATACTTACTGGGGGTCGGATGAAAATGGGATTGGGGCCGATATTTTGACAGATCCATCCTATCGCCAGGAGGAGGAACTTTGCCCGGATACAGCCTGCGTTGGATATTTACGGTTACGCAGCGTGGATAACGTGGGAAATATTGCCGGCGAATGGTCAACAGCCTTTATTCTGCGGTACGATAACGCGCCCCCCAGCGTTGATTTCACGGTCAACGGCGGCGAAGATACAGCCGCACAAACCCAGATCACCCTCAACATACTGGCTGAAGATCTGGGCAGCGGCGTCAAGGCTATGCGTTTCTCTACCGATGGAGCTACCTGGACCCCCTGGGAGGTCTATACTTTGCAGCGCGCCTGGCAGCTTCCTCCGGTCAGCCGCCAATCCTGGCCAATTTATATCCAAGTACAGGACGGGGTTGGATTGGTATCTGAACCTGCGCTTCATGCGGTCAGTCTGGATGTTAATCCCGAGCAGCCCAGGTCAGCCAACTTCCGCCTGTTCAACGGCAGTCAGATCGCTGGTTCTGCCGAGTTAGGTTCAGATAGTTTTGCGAGTCACGGAACCTTGGGGCAAGCGGCAGATACGCCGTTTACCAGCAGCGCAAACTACATGTCCTGGAACGGTTATGAAGCCGGCAGCGCTGCTCGCCCCATCCTCATTCCTGGCCATGATGATTTCATCACCGTTAACGGAGCTTTTGTGGCTGGAAACGGAATCTCTGTGCTAGTTTCAGAAGGCTATCGCATGGCGGGAACGTTCAATGAGTATGCCCTGCCAAATAATGAGCCCGATCTTACCAGCGCAACATTTAGACACCAGCCCGGTTTCCTCGCGGCCCAGCCTTCTTTAAGCATTAGTAACCAAACCGCCCCTGGAGAAGAGCCGGCACCGATTTCTATTCCTGAATGTACCGTTCCGTTTGTGAAGATTGCGAATAACGCGCTCTTTACACAAACCACAGATGTTACCCTGACCCTTTGCGCGCCTCATGCGGTAGAGATGATGGTCTCCTCTCAGGAGGCTCTTGCCGACGCCAATTGGGAACCTTACGCCACAAATAAACCTTGGGTTTTGGCAGAGGCAACACAGGAGGTTCAGGCACGGCATGTCTATGCCGCATTCCGCGATGAAAACGGAAGAGTATATGGCACCTATGTGGATAGCATTACCCTCGACCAGACCAAGCCGGAGGGAGACTTACTATCCAATGATGATATTTCGCCCCAAGAAATGTCGATGCTCGGGTTGGATCATCAAGCAATATCAGCCATCCCTGATTACATCCTGACACGAACGCTCATTGACCAAATAGAACAATCTACCCAGACTGTTATCACCAATCCGGATGGATCGGTGAATCTGATGATGGATGCAATGGACAACAACAGCGGTATCGTCGAAATGCAAATCGACCTGAGCAGCGATTTTGCCAACGCTGTATGGGAACCGTTCACTCCGGTCAAAGCCTGGATGCCTCCCGACGAAACTGACGGGTGGAAAACGGTCTACGCCCGCTTCAAAGATGGCGCTGGGAATCTGTCCGATGCCAGTCAAATCACCATCCTGGTGGATCGCCAGGCGCCTTATGGCGGCGTATGGATTGAGCAAAGGACTGTAAGACCTGAAGCACGCCAGATTGAATTGAATTTCTTTGCAAGTGACGACACACTCGATGCGGAAAATGGCACAATCCTGGTGCCTGGTTCAGGCGTGTCCGTATTCCGCATCGCGCAAACCGAGGATTTGAGCGGCGCAGCCTGGCAGCCTTATACCGAGAACATTACCTGGCCGGTTGAGCTGACAGATGTTTTTTCGGGCGAAATATATGTTCAATTCCGGGATGCTGCCGGAAATGAATCCTGGGTAGTCAGCGACGAATATCATGTGGATATTGCTGCTCCGGATATTAAAGCGTCTGTAAGAGACGGCGTTGGACTGGAACGTATGTTAGTAATTTCTGGCAGGGACGACCTGTCCGAAATTACAAAGGTGTACGTGAGTAACGATCCTCTGATGTTAAAAGACGTTGAGGAATTTATTTGCACCGGTGAAGAATATCCGTGGATTTTTGATGAGACCAGAGTTGCATGGATTGTGGCTGAGGATGCTGCCGGGAACCGCTCTCAGCCCGCGCCAGTTTTTGCGGAAGATCAGTTGACCAATCAAGTCTTCCTTCCGCTAGTGCTTCGGTGAAGGCGAACAGTCGAGACTGGGATTCCTGATAAAAGCCTGTGGCGGATCCACTAATTGTCAGGGAGCTCCCCAGCTTATCGAGAAACTGATAAAACACCAGTGCCCCCTTTTTAAGAAACGCCCGAGAAAAACACTACTGGAATTAAGAATACCTTACAACATTATTTGTTCTCCCTAATATACAGTGCGCGAAGATCACCTCCACCCGAAGCGAACGGTGCCTCGTCATTGGCGTACCGGTGACACCAAATAGGGATAGAAATCGGCATTTTTTCTTCTAGGTGACCGGTACATGTTTCCAATTTTCGCCCTCGCTACCTGCCGTTTGGGCAGCCATCTTGGAGAGAGCAGCCCTCCGGATTTGCACCTCAATTTTATGATCATCAGATGGATCAATGATGGTATTCTTCCATTGATCAAGTGGGGGATAACATTAGACATTGGGACTATCATTGGTCGCTAGTTAGCGAACTTGAAAAGCAATCCTGGCCCGGCGTTGAATATATTCTGGCCTCGTGACAGGGAGCCGGCGTGATAATCGTTGTGGCCGTAAATAGGCAGCTGGTGGGGGATCCGGGTAAAGTTATTTGATTTTGATAAATAGTTATCGTAAGCTTGATAGGTTGTATAACGGATATGATGTTGTTGGCGAGTTCACTCATATTGGTTTTAGAATGGCACGGTGGCAGTGTAAGCCACAGAGCGAGGCCAGGATCGGTCGGTGCAATCCGCGAACTGCTAGCAAAGTGTCAGCACATGCATTTCACAGGTTACCTGATTGCTGTCGTGATCTACGCGGTAGGTATGCTCCCCAATAGCTTCCTGGCCCGACATACTCAGCCCCACCCACCATCCCGAACAATGCCAGGTTGATCGATACACCCAATACCTGGTGGTCACCGGTGGAAATTGCATCCTGGGATGGTTGGTTTATTCTCCAGATACCCCAAATCATGCTGCAATTTAATAGCACCCAGGCGATTATTAAGATTAAAAAGTAAAAACTCGCTGAACAATTTATGGATATTAATGCTATACTATTTACGCTGGTCTAGACATTCCATTAAGCAATGAATGCGTGATTGAGCCGGATAACAAGGCTTGATACAAAATGGCATGCAATTAAGCCGCTGACGACCTCCTGTCAGCGGCTATTTATTGTTCTGATCCAGAGTGCTATTGTATTCTTGATGATCCTCTGATGGTACTTTGTTACAAGTGATTTGAGTGATTGATAAGTAAGCTGCCTTAGGCAGGAAGTGTCATAGTCCGGAGTATAAGCCTGCTACGAGGCTGATCGGAGAGAGGAACATGCCATTTACATTAGTGAAGGGACGATATAAGCCAAACGCAGGTATTCCAGACGGCGACTCAGTTCGCTTTCTAGCTGATGACTTGAGTCTTTGGAATAAACTCCAAGGGAAACCTGTCAAACTGGGAACTGGAGTAAAAACAAAAAATACAGTTCAACTTCGATTTGAAGGAATTGATGCGATCGAAAAAGGTGCAATAAAGCCATTGTCTGTCAATGCCAGAGATAGTATGTTTCGATTAATCAATTTCGACGAGAACAACAATCCAGAACCGGAAGGTTACATTCTTACTCGCATGACCGATGATAAGGCAGGGCGTCCTATTTGTTTTGTGTTTGCGGGGGACGCGAATCGTGATGATGGATCAGAAGTCTGGCTTGACAATATTATGTTGCAAAGCTCAGTAAATTATCTCCAAGCTAAAGCAGGTTATGCATACCCTTTGTATTACAACACTTTATTTGCTTCCCTTCGAAATGAATTCAATATTGCGTTTTCCTATGCGAGAGAAAATCATTTGGGCTACTGGCCTAGTGACAATACAACCACGGGAGTTACTGTCACCTCTCAAGCTGATCTAGCAACGATAAATCCTATATGGCCAAAGCTCTGGCGTCGCCTTGAGGAATACCTTCGTAATAACAATTCGTTGGCGGGATTTATCGTCTTTCTGGAAGAAAAAGACGAAAGAGTCGATTTGTTAACTATCATGGAAGAGAGAGGACTTCAAGACTATTTAGAAGTAAATGGAAATCATGTGCGCCTCACTGAGCTACCCGAGAATCTGAGGGTCGTATCTGAAGCAGGTCAGCGCAGCCACTAATTATTTGTATAGCATATGAAATTTATCGATTTCCTGATACGTGTTAACAAATGAAAGGAGAGGGCAATAAAAATGGTTCAAGGTGTAAAAGATGTTAAATTTTCCTAAGTTCTATCGATTATTCGTCGCGTAAAAATAGTGTGTAGATTGTATAGCTAAAGCAAAGAAATTCTATACGGCAAACAGTGATCAACCTGTAGGAAATCTGCCAACGCGAAAGGATGTAACTTCTATATGCCAAATCCCACCCAACGGTTCATTGTTAAATTCCATGCATCTACCCAAAGCTCGCCGCAAACCATACAGGAATTGTGCGACCAAATAACTCAGATCAGGCATGTTGTTCTGGTGCGTCATCCGAGTGTCACTGGCCGCGCTGTTTTTGAAGTGGATGCGGAAGCCGATTTTGATCATATCATCCAGGAAGTATCGAAGTTCCCATCGGTCGAGTATGCCGAACGGGATGTCATCGACCGTATTTGAACGCAAAAAGGAAGGAAACCATGATTCCAAAAAATGCAAAGAAAAGGCAGCTTGATAAAAATATCCGGAATGGGGAATGGAATAACCGTAAGATGAGTTATTTCTCCGGACAGGTCATCGTAAAGTTCAAAACTCCTCCGCCCGATTCGAACCGAACCTCTCGAAGTATGTCAGATGACATTGCCCATGAACTTCCGAACGGACGGGTGAAGAGGTATCCCCGTGCAACTGGACGGACGGTCATAGCCTTCGACTCCCGTCACGACATATTTGATATTATCAAACGGCTCTCTGCACGTAATGATGTCGAATATGTCGAACCTGATATCGTTGACACCGCCCAACTTCTCCCCAGTGACACCCGTTATGGCGAACAGTGGAGTCACCAGATCGTTGGCTCGGAAAACGCTTGGAACCTGCAAACCGGCGCAGCTACTGCTTTGATTGGCATTATCGATAGCGGTATCTCGCTAAGCGCAGGAGGAGCCCTCGACCACCCGGACCTCGATACTCCTGGCCGATATATCCTGGGTACCGATTTTGTGGACGGCGGCACGCCACGCGATCTGAATGGGCATGGGACTCATGTCGCTGGGATTGCGGCAGCAGAATCCAACAATGCTCAAGGTGTAGCAGGGATGAATTGGGGTTCGCCAGTGTACATTTGCCGGACACTCGACGCGTTCGGTAACGGTAGCTCGGCGGATTTCGCTGATGCAGTCGAAGAGATCACCGATTATGCAGTTGCCCACAGTCTGGATGCCGTAATCAATTACAGCGGGGGCGGAGGGGATAATCAGACCAAGCGGGATGCCTGCCTGTATGCTCAAGCAAGGGGAGTGCTAATTTGCGCAGCGACGGGCAACGATGATGCAGGGCCGGTCATCTTCCCAGCAGCCTATTCCGCCACAATTGACAATGTGATCGCGGTCGGCTCGACAGATGACAATGACACGGTTTCCAGCTTCTCAAATATCGGACCAGAGGTTACCGTGGTAGCGCCCGGGCGAAATATACTCTCAACCATGCCAACCTATGGGGTTACAATCCCGGGAGCTTTGAACTACGATTTCTTGGATGGTACTTCTATGGCCACCCCGCTGGTGACCGGGTTGGTGGCGCTAATGTGGAGCCGCCACCCCAGCTTTACCTACACATCCATTCGTAACTGCTTAATCAACACTGCCCACAAGTTAGGGCCAGTGGCTTTCGACAACACTTGGGGTAATGGGCGAGTGGATGCCGAAGCGGCTTTGCGTTGCGGTGACCTGGTCTTCCCCTCGCTCTTCACGTTGTTCACGCGCTTTACGCTATTCACCCGCTTCACGCACTTCACACTATGGACGCGGTTTACCCGCTTTACACGCTTTACCATTTTTACCATCTTTACTCGCTTTACGCGGTTTTCACCATTTACCGTGTTCACACGCTTCTTGCCCTTCACTCGTTTCGAGAGGTTCTCACAGTTCATACCGGAGCGATTCAAGCGGCCTGTGCCTCGTGAGCAGTTTGTCAGGGTTGGCAAGACCATTTTTGAGCTCGGTGAGGTCGAAATCGGTCGCTTTAAGGACCTGCAGTACGCCGAAAAGGAACTGCGCCGGGTGGGTGTGAACTACTTGCACGAGTTGGCCGCCAGCGATCAAGCGAAACTAGCTACCGCCATGAAATTCCAGCCGCAGGAAGTGCAAAAGCTGGTTCAGATGGCCAAACAACTGCTTAGCCAGATTTCAAAATCATAGTCTAGAGCGACTCTATGCGATCTAAACCTAAACCTCTCTTTAGTATAGTCATCCCAACACTCAACGAAGGCAACATGCTGGCGATGACTGTCGAGAACATCCTGGAGGTCACTACCTACCCGCACATTGAGGTATTGGTCGTCGACGATGGCTCGACCGACGGAAGTTGTGACGTCTACCGGGAGACTGATAAACCGGTTAAGGTGATTACCGGGGACCATCTCGGTATCCCGCGGGCGCGCAATCTCGGAGCTGAGCACGCGCTGGGGGAGTACGTTTTGTTCATCGATGCCCATTGTACTGTTTCACCGAACTGGATTGACCGATTTATTCAGGCGCTCTCCCCGATTGATGTGGCTATCGTTGGCCCGACGTTTACACGGCTGAACGAGACCGATCCGCGTGGCTGTGGAAATATTTGGATAAATCACCGTCTAGAATCAGCCTGGCTGGAGCCGTTGGAGATTGAGCATCCGTATGAAGTTCCGATCACGCCTGGCGGTTGCCAGGCTTTCCGCAAGAAGACCTTCCAGGTATTGGGCGGCTTTGACGCCGGATTCACTCGCTGGGGCTACCAGGACGAGGAAATATGCCTGCGGGCCTGGCTGTACGGTTACCGAGTCTTGGTCGACCCCAAAGTTGTGGTGGCGCATTACTTCCGCAACAAAGCGGGATATGAGGTCGCTGATCAAGATGTGTTGCTTAATTTCCTGCGGATGATCCACTTGCACTTTTCACCCCATCGAATCCGCCGTTGCATCGCCGCCTTGGGAGATTACCCCGGTCTGGAAAATGCAATTGACCGCCTGTACGACACTGATATATTCAAGAAACGGACGGATATAGCAGCGGCGCATCAACGCAGTTCGGAATGGTTGTTTGCGACTTTCATGCCAGAGTTGAGATAGGGACCCGACACCGGAGTTCTGGTGGAGATGAGTAACTTTGGTCGATAGTTGATGATCCTGATCTCCGGTCGCCGGTTCTCTAGATGAGAGTTTCCGACGATTAACCGGCGACCGGCTTTTAAAGTGATTTCGCTCTTCAGCTATCTTGAGCACCTATCGTCGAAAATGTGACTTGTAGATCCATGAGCATCCACCGGCGGCAGTAGATTAACGTGCTTAGGGCTGGTGATGGGGGATCGATGGACAATGCGCATATCACCGGTCACTCATAGGTGAACATGAAGAGCGATTCGGGACCGGCGATGAACACATTCTGGCCGTATTACGGGGAGCCGGTTAAAATTATTTGCTGTTGATAAATATTTTGTCGAAAGTATTTTTTGGGGGCGAAAATTGGGGAAAAATCGGCTCTAAAGTAAGCGCAGCGGTTACAATCGGTATTGTTTGTCCAATGTGGATGCGACCATAAGAAAGTGTTATCTGTTTTTGAGCGCAGCATTCCGAGTGCAAAAGAAAACTGCCGTGATGAGGATTGAGGCTACAACAGACCCCTCCCCCACCGGAAGTTTTTTTAAGACTCTCTCCTGTTTTTGGCAGGAATTTCCTCATAAGAATAAAAGGAACCAAATCATGGTGTACGAAATTCAAACCATTCCCTTAAAAGTGCCCTGTTATCTGGTGAAAACCGGCAGTGGATTTTTCTTGATCGACGCTGGCGATGCTTCTGATTGCGCCAATCTTGAAAAAGCATTGGGGCAGGCAGGTGTTAAACCTGGAAACCTGAAACTGGTTCTACTGAGCCACGGCGATATCGATCATGCCGGGAATGCCGCTTTCTTGCGGCAAAAATTTGGCGCGAAAGTCGCCATGCATGCAGAGGACGTGGAAATGGTCAAACGCGGGGATCAAGGCTGGAACCGCAAAGTCAAGGCAGACCGCGTCACTCTCTTTGGAAAAATCATCATTTTCGTCTCATCACAATTTGCGAAACCGGGCAGTTTCAATCCATTTAGCCCAGACCTTATTGTGAATGACGGAGATGATCTTTCTAAGTACGGTTTTGAGGCCAAAGTTCTGCATCTACCCGGGCATTCCAAGGGTTCCATCGGCGTA
>JAEXRD010000092.1 GCA_023438245.1 Pseudomonadota bacterium
TTGAAAGAACATCCGCTTCGCTCATCGGCCCGTTGGCCTCTTCCCTCAGCGGCGAGGTGCGTTTCTATGCGAACCCGCTCCCGTCGTCAACACCTTTTTGCGACTTTCTCAAAGAACTTTTCGCCACATGCTCCCCAGACCCCGTTGGGCCGGTTCGTTGCGGCGAAGGGCGTTTCTAGGTGAAGCGCCGCTTCTCGTCAACTCTTTTCTTCAGCTTTTGTTCACAAAGATCAGCCGCCCCCGTTTGGCCCCTCAGGGCAACTCGTTGCGGCGAGGGGCGTTTCTAGGGGAACCGGCCGCAAGAGTCAACACGTTTTCGGAACTTTCTTGATCTTTTCAAATAAATCGTACAATTTCAGTATGTTCTACACACACCTCAAACGCCTCCTTGCGCGATCCTGGCCCCTTACTATAGGTAAGCGCCGACACGCTGCCTGGCCACGGAACGCACCGGCCATGGCCAAGCCCAAACATGAGAGTTCCGATCAGGCGGAGGGTATGCGCTTCGGCTATTGGACATGCCAGGAAGGACAAAACATGAAGCTCGACACCCGCAACGACTACGCCGCACGCATCCTGCGCGTGCTGAACCACATGCAGCGGCACCTGGACGCACCCATGGAAATCGCGCGGCTGGCGGACATCGCCAACTTCTCCATGTCGCACTTCCACCGGGTGTTCAAGGGCATGCTGGGCGAGAGCATCATGGACCACCTGCGGCGCATCCGACTGGAGCGGGCCTACCTGGAGGTCACGCGGACGGACGTGGCCATCACGGAGATCGGCCTGGACGCGGGCTACGACTCCCTGGAGGCCTTCAGCCGCGCCTTCCGCAAGACCTTCGGCCACTCGCCCAGCCGGTTCCGGGGCCAGGCGCCCGAGCAGAACTGGTCCCGGCCGTTCCCGGTGGTGCCCTCCGGGGTGCACTACGGCCAGGGTGAGCTCGTGGAAATCCTCTTCGACGACATAGGAGCAGCGTGCATGAACGTCCGCATCGAAACCCTGCCCGAGCTGAGCATCCTCAAGGTGCGCCAGACCGGGCCGTACATGGAGTCCTCCACCCGGGCCTGGAGCATCCTCTGCGGCTGGGCCGGCCCCAAGGGACTCTTGGGGCCCAAGACCCTGGTCATCGGCATCCCCTACGACGACCCCAACGTCACCGCGCCCGAGCTCATCCGCTACGAGGCGGCCATCACCGCGCCCGCGGGCACGGCCTTCGAAGCTCCGGTTGAGGCGGCCACGCTGCCCGGCGGCGAGTACGCCATCATCACGCACCAGGGGCCGTACGAGAAGCTGGAGGAGACCTACGCCGCGATCATGGGCCGCTGGATGCCCGCCAGCGGGCGCGACTTCCGCGACAGCCCGTGGTTCGAGATGTACCGCAACGACCCGGCCACCACCCCGCCGGACCAGCTGCTCACCGACATCCACATCCCGCTGAAGTAAGAAGAAAGGGCGTCCGGCTGCTGACCGGGCGCCCTTCTTGCTAGAACTCCAGGTGCTTGGGCGTTCTCGGGTAGGGGATGACGTCGCGGATGTTGGCGATGCCCGTGACCAGCATGAGCAGGCGCTCGAAGCCCATGCCGAAGCCCGCGTGGGGCGCGCTGCCGTAGCGCCGGGTGTCCAGGTACCACCAGTAGGGTTCCTCGGGCAGACCGGCCTCGGCCATGCGCTTGGCCAGCACGTCCAGGCGCTCCTCGCGCTGGCTGCCGCCCACCAGCTCGCCGATGCGCGGCACCAGCAGGTCCATGGCCGCCACGGTGCGCCCGTCGTCGTTGAGGCGCATGTAGAACGCCTTGATTTCCTTGGGGTAGTCGAACACGATGACCGGGCGGCCAAAGCGCTCCTCGCACAGGAAGCGCTCGTGCTCGGTCTGCAGGTCGGTGCCGAACTCCACCGGGAACTCGAAGGATTTCCGCGAGTTCTTCAGCTCAGCAATGGCCTCGGCGTAGGGCAGGCGGATGAAGGGCTTGGCCAGCACGCCCTCAAGGGTGGGCATCAGCGTCTTGTCCACGAAATTGGCGAACAGGGCCAGATCCTTGGCGCAATGGGCAAGCGCGTGGCCCACCAGATGCTTGACCATGGCCTCGGCCAGGTCCATGTCGTCGACGATGTCGGCAAACGCCATCTCCGGCTCGATCATCCAGAACTCGGCGGCGTGCTTGGGCGTGTTGGAGTTCTCGGCCCGGAAGGTGGGGCCGAAGGTGTACACGTCGCCCAGGGCCAGGGCCATGAGCTCGGCCTCCAGCTGGCCGGAAACCGTGAGCCCGGCGGGCCTGCCGAAGAACTCCTGCGCCTCGCGCTCCACTGGGGGCAGCGCAGCCGCCTCGGCAGCCTCCAGGTTGCTCACGCGGAACATCTCGCCCGCGCCCTCGCAGTCCGAGCCGGTGAGAATGGGCGCGTGGATGTGGAAGAACCCGCGCTGGCGGAAGAAATCGTGCACGGCCAGGGCCATCTCGGAGCGCACGCGCAGCATGGCTCCGTACTTGTTGGTGCGCGGCCGCAGGTGGGCGATGGTGCGCAGGAACTCGTCGGAGTGGCGCTTCTTCTGCAGCGGGTAGGCCTCCTGGTCGGCCTCGCCGTACACGGTGAGCGCGCGTGCGCGCACCTCCCACTTCTGGCCCTGGGCCGGGCTTTCCACCAGCTCGCCCTCCACGGCCAGGGCCGCGCCGGTGCCAAGGCGTTCCAGCGCGGGCAAAAGTTCGGGGGTGTGGTCCGCCACCACCTGCACGTTGGCCAGGCAGGAGCCGTCGTTGACCTCCAGGAAGGAGAAGCCCTTGGCATCGCGCCGGGTGCGCACCCAGCCTTTGAGGAGCACGGCTCCCGGCGTATCGCTGTCCAGAATCTGAGCAATCTTGGTCCGACGCATGCGTCCTCCTTACTTTGGCAGCCCTGTTCTAGTGCCTCCGGCCAAGGATTTCAACACGGTTGCGCCGGGAGCGCTCCTGGGGTAGAACCGCCGCGACTTCAGATCACACGGAGGCGCGCATGGGATTCTTCAGCAAGGTCAAAAAGCTCTGGGGCGGCGGCGATCAGGCCCCCGCACAGCCTGTTTCCCAGCCCTCCGCCACGCCCGCCGCATCATCGGGCGCCTCCCCGTCCGCAAGCGACGGCTGGAAGCAGCCCTTCGAGGCCTCGCTGAGGAGCGGCAAGGCCAATATTTCCGAATGGCTGGGCCACCTGCTCAGCGGCGTTCCCGGCCCCGGACCGCAGCTGTGGGAGCGCCTGCGCTTCCTGTTCGCGGCCCTCTCCGCCCCGGCTGAAGAAGCCGAGAAGTTTATCGCCGAGTTCGAGGCCTGGAGCCAGGCCATCAACCTCTCCGCCGCCGAGGACCTCAAGAGCGAGCTGCGCTACCGGCTCATCCTGGCCCTGGACCTGGAACAGGAGGAGGAGGAGCGCGGCAACATCTTCCAGAAGCTCAAGGCCGGGCTGGCCAAGACCAAGGCCCGCTTCGCCGATGGCCTGGGCGCGCTGTTCGGGCGCTCCGGCGGGCTGGACGACGCCTTCTGGGAGGAACTGGAGGAAATCCTCATCATGGCCGACGTGGGCAGCGAGGCCACGGCCAAGCTGCTGGCCAACCTTCGGCAGCGCGCCCGCCAGATGGGCGTCACCGAGGCCTCGCGCTTCCGCGAGGTGCTGGGCCGCGAGCTGGAGGACATCTTCCCCCTGCCCAAGAAGCCCAAGGTGGACGAGGCCCCGGAAGTGGTCATGATGATCGGCGTGAACGGCGTGGGCAAGACCACCACCATCGCCAAGCTGGCCTACCGGGCCAAGCTCCAGGGCCGCAAGGTGCTCATCGCCGCGGGCGACACCTTCCGCGCCGCCGCCATCGAGCAGCTGCACGTCTGGGCCGGGCGCGTGGGCGCGGATTTCTTCGCCAAGACCGAGGGCGCGGACCCGGCTGCCGTGGCCTTCGAGGCCATGGACCAGGCCAAGAAGCTGGGCTGCGACCTGGTGCTGTTCGACACCGCCGGACGGCTGCACACCAAGGTCAACCTTATGGAAGAGCTGCGCAAGATCAAGCGCGTGCTGGAAAAGAAGCACCCCGGCGCGCCGCACAAGAGCGTGCTGGTCATCGACGCCACCACCGGGCAGAACGCGCTCTCCCAGACCAAGCTGTTCCACGAGGCCGTGGGCGTGGACGAGATCGTGCTGACCAAGCTGGACGGCACGGCCAAGGGCGGCGTCATGGTGGCCGTGGCCATCACGCACAAGCTGCCCATCAGCTTCGTGGGCCTGGGCGAGAAGATGGAGGACCTGCGGCCCTTCGTGGGCGAGGACTTCGCCAAGGCGCTGCTGGGCGACTAGGCCCGCGCGCCCGTTCCCTACTCCTGGCCCCTGCTCCTGGCCCCTGCTCCTGGCCCCTACTCCTGAATAGGCACGCCGCGGCTGACGTAGGACACGCCCAGCCCGCTGCTGGAGCTGATCATCACCGCCTCGGCCAGGGCCGGGTTCACCGCGCCCTCGGCCTTCCAGCGCACCAGGAAGCTGGCCGCCGTGCCGCCGCTCTCGTCCTTCTGATCAACAAGGAACTCCTTGGCCGCCAACGGCCCGAGCTGCATGGGCTTGTCCAGGAAGCGGCGCACCAGCTTGCCGTCGGTGCGGTGGTAGTCCACGCTGTTCACCGTTATGGTCCGCTTGGGGTCCAGGTTGCGCACGATGAGCGTCACCGTGAGGTCCAGGTTGCGGGTCTTGGGGCCGTGGAACGTGGCCGAGGAACAGGGCACGTAGATGGTCTGCCCGGCGGAGAACTGGGCCAGGGCGACACCCGCAGTCAGGGCCAGCGTGAGCGCAAGGGCGAGGGTGGCGAGGGTCTTGCGGATCATGCGATGCTCTCCTCTTCCGGCTCCGGGCCGGTTGCTGGTGAAATCTGTGCGGGATCGGCCCAGTCCGGCCGGCAGGTGGCCGCGAAGCCGGGAAACGCGATGCGCCCGTGGTGCAGGTACATCCTGGGCGCTCCGCCCGCGCCGTCTGAACCATCCCCATACAGCGCATCCCCCACGATGGGCAACCCGGCGAAGGCCAGGTGCGCGCGGATCTGGTGGCGCGCTCCGGACACGATGGCCACGCGCAGCTGCGTCAGGCCGTTGGAAAATTTCGCCACGGGCCGCACCCGCGTCCAGCCGGTGTCGTCTGGGTTGAGCTTGGCCACCACGCGCGTGCGCTTGCGGTCGTCGGTGTCCAGGATGAACCGCAGGCTCAGTTCCTCGTCCAGCTCGCCGCGCACCACGGCGTCGTACTCCTTGGTCACGGCGCGCGGGTCCAGGTTCGCATAGGCGCGCTGGGCCTTGGGCGTGAGCGCCACCAGCAGCAGGCCGGAGGTCTCGCGGTCCAGCCGGTTCAGCAGCACCGGGGTCTCGCCGGGAAAAAGCTCCGGCAGCAGGGCCTCCACGCTGGGCTCGGATGAGCCGCAGATGGCCGCGCTGTGCAGCCCGGCGGGCTTGATGACCGCGGCGTAGGCATCGGTACGGGTGGCGATGGCCAGCTCCGGGGCCGCCTGCTCCACTGCGCCGGGCAGCAGCTCCAAAAGCTGGCCCTGGCGCACCTTGCGCCCGGCGGTGGCCGCCCGTCCGTCCAGCAGCACCCGGCCCGACTCGATGACCCGGCGCCGCAGGCGCAGGCCCGAGCCCGGCAGCAAGAGCTCCAGCGCCCTGTCCAGGCGCTCTCCCTCGTGCTCCGGGCCAATGCTCGTAAATGATTTTTCCGTCATGTCCGGACCCTATCCCTTCAGGCCCGTGCGGGCAACCGGCATCTGCTCCCCAGCTCTCCGGCGGGCAGACGCTTTTGACGCCGGGCTGGAAACATCCTAAAGGTTTGTCCTTCATCGCAACACCAAAC
This sequence comes from Pseudomonadota bacterium, assembly GCA_023438245.1. Classification (GTDB taxonomy): domain Bacteria; phylum Desulfobacterota; class Desulfovibrionia; order Desulfovibrionales; family Desulfovibrionaceae; genus Humidesulfovibrio. Next base: position 5,839 of record JAEXRD010000092.1, read on the forward strand.
CCTTCACGGAGCACGGCATGAGCAGCACCTTCGACGTCCTCTGGCTTTCCCGGGCCGATATCGACTCCCTCGGCATCACCATGCGCGAGATCATGGACGAGGTGGAGGCCGGATTCGCGGCCATGGGCCGGGGCGAGGTGGAAATGCCCGCCAAGATCGGCATCCACACCCGCAAGGACTGCTTCAACCATTCCATGCCCTGCTACGTGGGCGGCACGCTGGACATGGCCGGGGTCAAGGTGGTGTCCGGCTATCCGCCGAACCAGAAGAAGGGCCTGCCCTACATCACGGGCGTGTGGTGCCTGCTCGATCCGGAAACCGGCATCATCCGCTCGGTGATGGACGCGGCCTGGATCACGGCCTGGCGCACGGGCGCGGCCTCCGGCGTGTACGCCCGCCACTTCGGCGATCCTGAGACCCGCGTGGTCTCCGTGCTGGGCCTGGGGGTGCAGGGCCACATGAACCTGCGCGCCATGATCGAGGTGTTCCCCAAGATCGAGGAAGTGCGCATGTACGACCCCGTCGCCGGGCAGGCCGCCCGCTACGTGGCGGACATGGGGCCCCTGCTGCCGGGCGCGAAGTTCATAGACTGCGCCACGCCCAAGGAGTGTGTTTCCGGGGCGGACGTGGTCATCACCTGCTCGCCCATCGTAGAAAAGCCCCAGCGCTTCGTGGAGGCGGGCTGGCTGAAGGAGAACGTGCTGGCCATCTCCGTGGACTACGACTCGGCCTTTGACGGGGCCACCATGAGCGGGGCCGCCACCTTCACCACCGACAGCGCCACCCAGTACCTGTGGACCCAGGACCACGGCGTGTATTTCCAGAACGGCTACCCGGACAAGGCGGGCCTGCACTCGGACATGGGCGAAATCTGCGCCGGAAAGAAGCCCGGCCTGCGCACGGGCCGCCGCGCCGCCGTGCTCATGGGCATCGCGCTGGACGACGTCATGACCGGCTACCTGATCTACGAGAAGGCCCTGGAGCGCAAGGTGGGCACCTGGGTGCAGCTGTAGCATGCGAGGATACCTGTACGTTCTCTGCGCGGCGGCGCTCTGGGCGCTCATCGGGCCACTGTCCAAGCTGGCCATCTCCCAGGGGGTGAACCCGCTGGAGGCCGCGTTCTGGCGCTCGGCCATCGGCTGGACGTTCTTCGCCGCCCACGCCCTGGCCACGAACTCCTGGCGGCTGCAGCGCGCCGATGCGCCCGCCGTGGGGCTGTTCGGCGTGCTGGGCGTGGCCACCCTGTTCGGGGCCTACATCATGTCCATCCACATGGTGGGCGTGGCCCTGGCCTCGGTGCTGCTGTACACCGCCCCGGCCTGGGTGGCGGTGCTGGCCTGGCTGATGCTGGGCGAGGCCATGACCCCGGCCAAGCTGCTGGCGCTGACCCTGACCCTGGTGGGCGTGGCCTGCGTCAGCCTGGGGCCGTCCATCGCCAGCGGCCAGGGCCTGGGCGCGGTGAACGCCGCGGGCGTGCTGCTGGGCCTGCTCTCCGGCTTCAGCTACGCCACGTATTATATCTTCGGCAAACGCTACCTGGGCCGCTACGCCACGCCCACGCTGTTCCTCTACGCCCTGCCCGTGGGCTGCCTGTGCCTGCTGCCCTTTGTGCCCTTCGGGCCCAAAACGTCCCAGGCCTGGGCCACCCTGGCCCTGCTGGCCGCCACCACCACCTACGGGGCCTACAGCGTGTACTACGCGGGCCTGCGCAGGTTGGAGGCCACGCGCACGGCCATCGTGGCCACCATGGAGCCGGTGCTGGCCGCCGTGCTGGCCTACGTGTGGTGGGACGAACGCTTCGACGCCATGGGCTACCTGGGCAGCGGGCTGATCCTGGCCGCCGTGCTGTGCACCATCCTGGGCGGCAGGCTCAAAGCCGCCGCGACCGCTGCCACGGCCAAAAACGAGGCCCCGGCATGAGCGCCAGCCCGTTCCGCCAGGTCAAGGCCAGCGCGGGGTCGGGCAAGACCTACGCGCTGACCCGGCACTTTCTGGACCTGCTGGGCCGGGCGCAGTCGCCGGACGAGTGCGCCACCTTCGCCTGCGCCGGGGCCGCGGAACGCCCGCAGGGCTACACCTGGCCGGAAATCCTGGCCGTGACCTTCACCAACAAGGCCGCCGCCGAAATGCAGGGCCGCGTGCTGGAGGCCCTCAAGGGGATCGCCCTCAAGCCAGGAGCGGAGACGGCCATCCCCCAGGCCAGGGCCGAGCGCCTGCTGCTGGACATCCTGCGCCACGCCTCCAAGCTGGGCATCCGCACCATCGACAGCCTGCTCAACCTGCTCATGCGCCAGTTCGCGCTGGACCAGGGGCTCAGGCCCGACTTCGACATCGAGTTCGATGAGCGCAAGGTTCTGGGCGAGCTGCTGCAAGCCTTCCTGGCCCGCTGCGAGGAGCCGGGAAGCGCGGGCGCGGAGGCCTCGGCCCTGTACGACCAGGCCGTGAAGACGCTCATCGAGCACGAGGACAAGGACGGCTTCTGGCTCCAGGACGCCCTGCGCGAGCGCATGATCGAGCTGACGTCCGTCCTGGCCAGCACCGCCCGGGAAGGCCGGCGCTTCACCACCGACCAGGCGCGCATGGCCGACCTGCTCAGCCCCAGCTACGCGCGCATGAGGCTGGCCGCCGAGGCCATGGGCGCGGCCATCGAGGGCGAAGGCCTGAGCGCGGCCAAGCATTTCCTGACCCTGCTGGCCAAGTGCCAGGAGGGGGAACTCTTCGGCGGGCTGCCGGACAGCGCCTACCTGCGCAAGGAACACCTGGACGAGTGCCTGAACAAGGCCAGCAAGGGCGCGGCCTCCCCGGACGCCCGCGCGGCCTTTGACGAATTTCTCGCCGCCAGCGCCGAGTACGTGCTGGCCCAGGCCATCCTGGAACCGGCCTATGCCCTGGCCCCCTGCGTGGAGATCGGCCAGCGCCTGTCCGACGGCCTGCGCGAGCACCAGCGCGACCGGGGCTGCCTGTTCGGCTCGGACCTGGCCGGGCGCGTGGTCTCCGCCCTGGAGGACGGCGACGGCGTTCCCGACGCCTTCTGTCGGCTTGGAGAGCGCCTGCACCACCTGCTGGTGGACGAGTTCCAGGACACCAGCGCCGACCAGTGGCGGGCCATGCTGCCCCTGGCGCAGGAGTGCCTGGCCAAGGGCGGCAGCCTGTTCTACGTGGGCGACGTGAAGCAGGCCATCTACGCCTGGCGCGGCGGCGACGCCGGGCTGTTCGACCGCGTGGGCCAGGACGAGGAGCTCACGGCCATGTCCGGCGGCCTGAACGCCTGCTCCCTGCCGGACAACTGGCGCAGCGCGCCCGCGGTCATCGATTTCAACAACGCCATGTTCTCGCGCCTGGAGAAAACGGAAGAAGGCCCGGACGTGCCCCGCGAGCTGGCCGAGGCCCTGCTTTCCGATGCCCCGGAGGAGGTCAGGGACGACCTGTGCGAGGCGCTCAGCGCCGCCTTCGCGGGCTGCGCCCAGGGCTTCCCGCAGTCCAAGGAGGCCGAGGTTCCCGGCTACGTGCACCTGCGCCTGTTGCCCATGGCCGCCAAGCGCGAGGTCGAGGCCATGAGCCTGGACGCCCTGGCCGACATCGTGGCCCGCGTGCGCCAGCGCCGCCCCTTAAGCGACATGGCCGTGCTGGTGCGCACCAACACCCACGCCGACCTGGTGTGCGACCGGCTGGTGCGCGAGGGCGTGCCCATCATCACGGAGAACAGCCTGCTGCTCTCGCGCCACCCGCTGGTGCGCCAGCTCATCGCCCTCTTGCGCGTGCTGGACGCCCCCGCCGACGACGTGGCCTTCCTGGAGCTGGTCAGCGGCTCGGAGCTGTTCCTGCCGGAGAGCGGCCTGTCGCCCACGGACATGCTGGACTGGGTGAGCGGCCTGGCCCAGGAACGCAGGCGCGGGCTCATGCAGCGCTTCCGCGAGGATTTTCCGGCCACCTTCGACCGGCTCATCGGCCCGTTCCTGCGCCAGTCCGGCCTCATGCGGCCCTACGACCTTCTGTGCGCCGCGCTGGACTGCTTCCAGGCGCGCCAGCGCCACCCGGAGGCCGAGCTGTACATCCGCAGGCTGCTGGAAGTGGCGCACCTGGCCGAGGAGCAGGGCGCGGGCAGCGTGGCCCGCCTGCTGGAGTTCTGGGACGAAAAGGGGGCCGAGGAGAAGGTGCCCCTGCCCGAGGGCAGCGACGCCGTGCGCATCCTGACCATCCACAAGGCCAAGGGCCTGCAGTTTCCCGTCACCATCGTGCCCTTCCACAACTGGCCCGGCGACCGCATCAAGGAATACATCCCCGTGGAGCACTGCGGCCACACGGTGCTCACACGCCTGACCAAGGCCCTGGGCGCGCCCTGGCACCGCCGCCTGGCCCAGATCGTGGCCGAGCAGGTGAACCTGCTCTACGTGGCCTGGACCCGCGCCGAGGAGGAGCTGTACCTCGTTTCGCCCGGCGTTGGCGGCAAGCGCACGCTGGGCATGGTGCCCATCATCCTGGAACGGCTGGTGGACCCGCCCGCCGAGGCGGCGGAACTGGACTGGGGCGTGGCCCCGCCCTGCCCCGCCGAGTCCTGCGAGCCCGCGCCCAGGGACGAGCCGCCCCTGCCGGACATCCCGCCCCTGGAGGACGCGCCCAAATTCCTGGGCTGGCTGCCGCGCCTGCGCGTGTACCGCCATACCCTGGATGATGCCGGTCCTGTCGATTCCGTGGACGAGCGCACCCGCGGCAAGCTGGCGCACAAGGCCGTGGAGCTGCTGCGCACCACGGGCGACAACGAAGCCGACGCACGGCGCGCGACGACCCTGGCCCTGCATGAATTTCCCGAGCTGCGCGCCGTGGCCGCCGAGGTCCGCCAACGGCTGGAACGCGAAGTGGGAGCCATGCTGCGCTGGCTGCTGGCCCAGGCCGAGCTGCGCCCGGCCCTGGAAGCCGCTTCCGCCCCCTCTGGCAGCGGCGGCGGCGAGCTGACCATCCTGGCCCCGGACGGCGCGTTCCTGCGGCCGGACCTACTGCACATCGAGGCGCAGGGGGCCACGGTGCTGGAGTTCAAGACCGGCGCGGCCAGCCCGGACCACGCCCGCCAGTTGCGCACCTACCTGGAGCTGGCGCGCGGCCTGGGCGAGGTGGCCCCCGGCGCTGCCGTGCGCGGCTTCCTGGTCTACCTGGACCGCCGCGTCGTCGAGCCCGTGGCGCTTGAAGGAGGCGCGGCATGAGCACGCCCGCCCAATCAATCCGGCCCATCCAGATCATCCCCTGGAGCCGGGACTTCATCCAGCCCCTGGCCGACGTGCTGGCCCGCGAGGCGCAGGACGGCTCGCTGGCCGCCACCCGCGTCATCTTTCCGCACAACCGCCCGGCCCGCCACCTCAAGAGCGCGCTGGCAGCCCACCCGCTCATGCCGCGCCCGGCCATCCTGCCGCGCATGCAGTCGCTGGACGAGTTCCTGCGCCAGCTCAGGCTTGCCCTTTCGCCCCAGCCGCTCAACCGCGCGGGCAGCCTGGACCGCATCGGCCTGCTCCACGGGGTTGTGCGCGAACTGGGCCTGAAAGGCGGCCCGCTCTCGGCGCTGGACGCCACCCCGCGCGAGTTCTTCCCCTGGGGCGCGCGCCTGGCCGGGCTGCTGGACGAACTGGCCGCCCAGGGCGTCACGGCGCAGAGCATCACCAACATCTCCGGCGAGGTGCTGCCCTGGGCCGAGGCCCTGCTCGGCCAGCTCGCCGCCATCGACGCGGCCTACCGCGAGGCCCTTGGCGCTCGCGGCTGGACCACGCCGGGCCTGGACGCCCGCTGGCTGGCGGACAACCAGGAGCAGGTGGCCGACGCGCTGGAGGGCCAGCACATCATCCTGGCCGGGTTCTACGCGCTCTCCGGCACGGAGGAGGCCATCTTCCGCCTGCTCTGGTCGCGCCTGGGCGCGCGCCTGTTCTGGCACACGGACCCGATGCTGGCGCTCGGCGACGCCCCGGACTGGGCCGCGCGCGAGCACGCCGCCTGGCTGCGCCGCTGGAACGCCCGCGCCGAGCTTGTGGTTGAACCGGACCAGTCCGCCCCGCGCCAAATTCGCAGACTGTACGAAGGCTTCGACCTGCACTCCCAGCTCCACGCCCTGGAGCGCGAGCTTGCCGTCCTGCCCGACGCCAGCTCCACGGCCATCGTGCTGCCCGACCCCGGCGCGCTGGTGCCCGTGCTGCACCACCTGCCGGAATCCACGGCCAAGGAGCTGAACATCAGCATGGGCTACCCGCTGGCGCGCTCCTCGCTGGCCCAGCTGGTGGAATGCCTGCTCACCCTGCACGAGAACGCACAGACGGGAGACGGCACCGGCCGCTGCCACTGGCGCGACCTCATCGCCCTGGCCCGGCAACCCGGCCTGCGCATGCTGGAGCTGGGCGGCGAGCGCCCGCTGGCCAGCCTGCTGCGCGCCTGGGAGCGCCACATCCGGGCCTCCGGGGCGTTCCAGTCGCCCTCGGAATGGCTGCCCGTCTACGAGGCGGACCAGTTCCAGGCCGGTGAGGAGGAGGTCCGCGCCCTGTTCGCCCGCGTGATCAGCGTGTGCTTCGACAATTTCCGGTCCGCCACGACGCTGCGGGCGCTGGGCACTGCCGTGTCCGAGCTGTGCGCCCTGCTGCGCGAGTACGGCGGCGAGGTCTGGCACACCTTCCTCATCGACGCCGAATGCCTGCTGCGCCTGTGGCAGTCCGTGGTGCCGGAGCTCACCGGGTCCATCCTGGCCGACGAGGAGTACGACCAGGGCCTGCTGTTCCTCATCCTGCGCCACCTCATCGACCTGGAGCGCGTGTCCTTCGAGCCGGAGCCGCTTGCGGGCCTGCAGGTGCTGGGCATGCTGGAGACGCGCCTGCTGCGCTTCGACAGGCTCTTCGTGCTGGACGCCACCGAGGACAAGCTGCCCGGCACCGGCGCGCCCGATCCGCTCCTGCCCGATCCCCTGCGCCGCGCCCTGGGCCTGCCCGGCTCGCGCGAGCGCGACAACGTGGCCGCGCACAACTTCTTCCGCCTGATGAACGGCGCGCGCGAGGTCTGCGTGCTGTACCAGGCCGGAACCCGCCCCGGCGCGCTGGAGGGCAAGAGCGTGCGCTCGCGCTACGTGGAGCAGCTGCTCTGGGACGAGGAGCGCCGCACCGGCGAGCTCATCAAGCCCGCGCCCATGGCCGAGACGCAGGCCCCGCTCAGGCTGGTGGACTTCCCCGTGTCGGCCATCCTGCCCCGGCGAAGGGCCCTGCCCGTCACGGACGAGGTGCGCGCCCGGCTCTCGGCGCATCTGGGCTCGCGCGGGGTGACCCCCTCCTCGGTGGAGGACTACCTGTCCTGCCCCAAGCTGTTCTATTTCCGCCGCGTGCTGGGCCTGCGGGCGCTGGACGAGGTGGCCGAGGAAGGCGACCGCGCCCGCTTCGGCGAGGTGGCGCACCAGGCCCTGCGCCGCTACCTGGAGCCGCGCCTGGGCTCGCCCATCCTGGCCGGGCAGCTCGACAACGACCAGGAGCGCCTGCGCCTGCACGCCATCCTGGCCGACGAGCTCTCCGCCGGGGCCTTCGCCCTGGACCTGCCCTACGACGCGCGCACGGCGCTGGCCGCCGCCGCCCGCGAGCGCTTCTCCCGCTTCCTGGAAAGCTTCCCGGCCACCACCGTGGTGGCCCTGGAGCGCCAGGCCGAGGCCACCGTGGCCCTTGCGGACATCCTCGTTCCGCTTGCGGGCCAGTTCGACCGCGTGGACCTGCGCGAGGGCGGCCACGTGGTGCTGGACTACAAGACCGGCAAGGTGCCGGACAAGGGCGGCGCGCCCTGGCTTGACTCGGCCCTGTTCGGACGTATCTCTGAGTGTGGGCCCGGCGGGCCGGAGGCCGAGGAGCTGCTGGCCTCGCTGTCGGAGCTGGAGCTGGACGTGCAGCTGCCGCTGTACCTGCATCTGCTGGCGGCGCAGGGGGATTTCACCCCCGTGAACGCCGCCTGGGTGGAGCTTGGCAAAAGCGGGGCCGAGCGCCCGCTGTTCGGCCAGGACGTGTCCGGCGAAGAACGCCGGGAGGTCATCGAAACCCGCGCCCCGGCCCTGCTGCGGCTGGCGCTGGGCCACATGCTGGCCGCGCCGGAGCTGTGCGCCAGGCCGGGCAGGCGCTGCGACTGGTGCGATTTCGCCGGTCCGTGCCTTTCTTGAATACACAGAGGAGAACCATGAAAGTCGCCGAGGGCCGCATTGGCCGCGTGTTCGTGTTGAGGTTGGAGGACGGGGACCGCCTGCCGGAGTGCCTGGAGCGCTTCGCCGCCGAAAAGGGCGTGAAGCAGGCCTTCTGCTCGCTCATCGGCGGCATCGGTAGCGGCCAGATCGTGGTCGGGCCGGAAGACGGCTCGGTAATGCCGCCCAAGGCCATGCTGGCCAAGATCATCGGCGAGCACGAGGTGGCCGCCGTGGGCACCCTGTTCCCGGACGAAACCGGCACCCCGAAGCTGCACATGCACGGGGCCTTCGGCCGCAAGGACGAGACCCTGCTCGGCTGCATCCGCCCGGGCATCGACGTGTGGACCATCGGCGAGCTGGTGGTCATGGAGTTCGAGGGGCTGCCGCTGAAACGCAGGCGCGACCCGGCCACGGGCTTCGAGCTGCTGGAAGTGAAATAGCCGTGCAGACCGCCGACATCCTCATCTGCGGCGCGGGCGTGGTGGGGCTGACCCTGGCCCGCGACCTCGTAGCCGCCGGGTTCGGCAACATCCTCGTCATCGACAAGGAGCCCGAGGTGGGCAGGCATGCCTCCGGGCGCAACAGCGGCGTGCTGCACGCGGGCATCTACTACGCCCCCGGCAGCCTGCGCGCGGTGTCCTGCCTGCAGGGCAACCAGCGCATGAAGGAATACTGCCGCGAGCGCGGCCTGCCCCTGCTGGAGACCGGCAAGGTCATCGTGGCCCGCGACGAGAGCGAGCTGCCCACCCTGCGCGAGCTGCATGACCGCGCCACGCAAAACGGGGCCAAGGTCGAGCTCATCGACGACGCCCAGCTCTCCGAGATCGAGCCCAACGCCAAGAGCGCGGGCCAGGCGCTGCTCTCGCACTACACGGCGGTTGTGGACCCCAAGGCCATCATCAAGAGCTTCCAGAAGGACCTGGAGGACAGCGGACGGGTGCGCCTGCGCTTCGCCACCGGCTTTGTGGGGCTCAAGGAGGAAACGGACAAGGGGCTGGTGGTGCGCACCACCGGCGGGGACATCTCCTGCGGCTTCTTCGTCAACGCGTCCGGCGCCTACGGCGACGTGGTGGCCCATGCCTTCGGCCTGGGGCGGCGCTACCAGCTCGTGCCCTTCAAGGGCATCTACAAGAAGCTCAAGAAGCACAGGGCCCACACCATCCGGGGCAGCATCTACCCGGTGCCGAACATCAAGAACCCCTTCCTGGGCGTGCACTTCACGCGCGGGGCGCACGGCGACGTCTACCTGGGCCCCACGGCCATCCCGGCGCTGGGGCGCGAGAACTACGGCATCCTCTCCGGCATCGACGCCGAGGCCCCGGCCATCCTGCTGCGCGACGCGCTGCTGTTCCTGCGCAATCCCAAGTTCCGGGGCGTGGCCCTGGAGGAGCCGCGCAAATACTTCTTCAAGCACTTTTTCAACGACGCGCGCAAGCTGGTGAAGGAACTTTCCCCGGACGACATCGAGTCCAGCCCCAAGGTAGGCATCCGCCCCCAGCTGGTGGACGTGGAGAAGAGCGAGCTGGTCATGGACTTCGTCATCGAGGGCACGCTGCGCAGCGTGCACGTGCTCAACTCCATCTCCCCGGCCTTCACCAGCTCGCTGTTCTTCTCCGGCATGCTGCTGGGCGAGCACATCGCGCCGAGGCTCTCCAGGCTTTGAGCCCCAACGATTTCCGGGGCCTTGACAAGATGATTGAAACAGGAAACAAGGCCCACAACAAAGCGAGGTCCCTCTATGAACCTTTCTGAACTGAAACTCCCCGAACTCAAGTTCGGCGACAGCATCGCCAAGCTGCCCATCATCCAGGGCGGCATGGGCGTGGGCATCTCCCTGTCCGGCCTGGCCAGCGCCGTGGCCAACGAGGGCGGCGTGGGCGTCATCGCCGCGGCCATGATCGGCATGGGCGAGCCCGATGTGGGCAAGAACCCCGACGAGGCCAACATGCGCGCCCTCAGGAACGAGATCCGCAAGGCCCGCGAGCGCATGACCCAGGGCCTGCTCGGCGTCAACATCATGGTGGCGCTGACCAACTTCGCGGACATGGTCAAGACCAGCATCCGCGAGGGCGCGGACGTGATCTTCTCCGGCGCGGGCCTGCCGCTGGACCTGCCCAAGTACCTGCGCGAGGAATTCCCCGGCGAGCTGGCCGACAAGGCCAAGACCCGGTTGGTGCCCATCGTGTCCTCGGGCCGCGCCGCCGCCGTGCTGTGCCGCAAGTGGCTGTCCAAGTACGACTACCTGCCCGACGGCTTCGTTGTGGAAGGCCCCAAGGCCGGCGGCCACCTGGGCTTCCGGCCCGAGGAGCTGGACCAGCCGCAGTTCCAGCTGGAGCACATTCTGCCCGAGGTCGTCGAGGCCGTGAAGCCCTTCGAGGCCGAGACCGGCCGCCGCATCCCGGTCATAGCCGCTGGCGGCGTGTACACCGGCGCGGACATCGCCAAGTACCTGGAGATGGGCGCCTCCGGCGTGCAGATGGGCACCCGCTTCGTGGCCACCCATGAGTGCGACGCCGACCAGGCCTTCAAGCAGGCCTTCGTCAACGCCCGCCGCGAGGACATCACCGTCATCAAGAGCCCGGTGGGCATGCCCGGCCGCGCCATCTTCAACGAGTTCCTGCTGGCCGTGCGCGAGGGCCGCAAGAAGCCCTTCAAGTGCCCGTTCCACTGCATCAAGAGCTGCGACTTCACCACCACGCCCTACTGCATCAGCCAGGCGCTGGTCAGCGCCAAGAAGGGCATCCTGAAGCACGGCTTCGCCTTCTGCGGCGAGAACGCCTGGCGCGTGGACCGCATCATGAGCGTGAAGGAGCTCATGGGCAGCCTGCGGCAGGAGTTCGACGAGTTCGTGGCCGCCAAGCGCGCCCAGTTCGCCGCCAAATAAACATCACTCCGGCTCCAGGGCCGGAACTCAAGGAGCGATCATGTCCAATCCCAACGTTCTCATCGAGACCTCCATGGGCGAGATGCTCGTGGAACTGTGGCCCGACAAGGCCCCCGACACCGTGGCCAACTTCCTCGCCTACGTGGACGAGGCCTTCTACGACGGGCTCATCTTCCACCGCGTCATCCCCAAGTTCATGATCCAGGGCGGCGGCATGGACATGATGATGCGCGAGAAGGCCAACAAGGCCCCCATCAAGAACGAGGCCCGCGCCGACGTGCCCAACGAGAAGTACACCCTGGCCATGGCCCGCACCATGGACCCGCACAGCGCCACCAGCCAGTTCTTCGTCAACGTCAACGACAACGCCTTCCTGAACTTCACCGCGCCCAACCCGCAGGGCTACGGCTACGCCGTGTTCGGCAAGGTCATCGAGGGCATGGAAGTGGCCGAGAAGATCAGCAAGGTGCGCACCAAGAACTTCATGGGCCACGGCGACGTGCCCAGCGACCCCGTCAGCATCGTGTCCATCCGCCGCTTCGAAGTGTAAGCGCGGACAGAACGGAAATAACGACGGCGCGTCTCCACCAGGGGGCGCGCCGTTTTCGTTTGCGGCTAGAGCTCGGATTCGGTGCGCACGCGGATGCCGTGCGCCTTGAGCAGCGCGGCGAAAATCCCGTCACCGGGGATGAGCACGCCGGAGAAGGTGCCGTCGTACACCTGCCCGCAGCCGCAGGAGGGCGAGCGGGCCTTGAGGACGGCCTCGGCGCAGCCAGCGGCCAGCGCGACTTCCAGCGCCTGGCGCGCCCCGGCCTCGAAGGCCCCGGTCACGTCCGCGCCCGAACGGCAGACGATGCGCCCGGCCCGAAGCTCCATGGGCTCGCGCGGGGTGGGCAGCCCGCCCAGCACCTCCGGGCACACGGCCAGCGCCCGGCCCTGGCGCACCAGCTCCAGCACCGCCGGATGCGGGGCCGCGCTGCCGTCGTAACGGCAAGGCTCGCCCGCCAGGCAGGCACTGACCAGGACCGCCACGACCGGCGCCCCGCTCACTCTTTCGGCTCCTTGTCGTCCCTCCCCTTCTCGGGGGTGCTGCGCGGGTGGGCCTTGTCGTAGACCTCCATGACGCGCTTGAGGTCCAGGTGGGTGTAACGCTCCGTGGTGGAAAGCCGGGCATGGCCCAGCATCTCCTGCACGCTTCTGAGGTCCGCCCCGGCCTGCAGCATGTGGCTGGCGAAGCTGTGGCGCAGCATGTGCGGGTGCACCCGCTGGGCCACGCCCGCCCTGCCCGCCAGCTTTTCGATGATGCGCGCGGCCTCGCGGCGTTGCAGAGGGCCCCCGCGCACGCCCAGGAACAGGGCCTGCTCGCCTTCGTCCCCCCCATCGGCGATGAACTGGTCGCGCCAGTCCAGGTAGTCGCGCAGGCGCTCCACGGCGGCGGCGGAGAGCGGGGCCAGACGTTCCTTGCCGCCCTTGCCGCGCACGCGCACAAAGCCCCGGTCCGCGCGCACGTCGTCAACCGTCAGCGAAAGCGCCTCGCTCACGCGCAGGCCCGAGCCGTACAAGAGCTCGGCCAGGGCCAGGTTGCGCGCCCCCTCGGCTCCCGGCCCGGCGTCGGTCTCCATCACCGCCACGGCCTGGTCCACGTTCAGGGCGCGGGGCTGGCGCTGGTCCTGGCGCGGGTTCTTCAGCCCCGCCAGCGGATCGGCCATGAGCAGCCGGTTCTTGATGAGGTAGTGGAAAAAGGAGCGCAGGCTGGAGAGCTTGCGGGCCATGCTGGACTTCTTCTGGCGCTGGCGGTGCAACTCGGCCAGGAAGGCGGTGGCCTCGGCCCGCGTCACCCCGTCGAAGCGCTCCAGGCTCCTGCCCCGCCCGCCCAGGAACAGCTCGAACTGTGCGAGGTCCGTGGCGTAGGCGCGCACCGTGGCCGGGCTGTAGCCCTTCTCCACCTCCAAAAACGCCAGGAAGCCCCGGCAGATCTCGGGAAGCTGGCCGGGCTCGGGCCTATTCGGAGCGCCTGTCGAGGACATAGCTGCTCTTGGGGTTTTCCTTGGCCTTCTTTTTCAGCCCCATGGCGATGGCCGAGGCCTCGCCGTAGTGCTGGAGCCTGCCCCCGGTGTTGAAAACCACGGCGATGGACAGGGCCATGAGCGGGAAGGTGCGCACCTCGCCCTGGCGGTCGGTGGAGACGATGCACTCCCGCTCGCGGTCCTCGGCGTCGTAGAAGTGCGGCACGATGCCGTCGAAGGCGCTGACCACGCGCTTGCAGGCCTCCTCGGCCACGCTGGCCGGGGTGATGAACACGAAGTCGTCGCCGCCCACGTGGCCCACGAAGGTCTTGATGCCCGTGAAGCCGCGGATGGTGTTGACGATGACGCGCGCGGTCATCATGAGCACCTCGTCCCCGCGCGAGAAGCCGTACTTGTCGTTGAAGCTCTTGAAGTAGTCCAGGTCGCAGTAGGCCAGGGCGAAGTCGTCCTTGCGGTCGATGAGGTCCTGGATGCGCCCGATGATGCTGGTGTTGCCCGGCAGCTTGGTCAGCGGGTTGGCGTCCATGGCGCGGGACGCCCGGCACAGCGTCAGGTGCACACGCTCGCGCGCCTGGTGGTCGTCGAAGGGCCGCACCAGGAAGTCGTCGGCCTCCAGCTCGTTCCAGTTCCAGGGGCTGGCCAGGTCGCCCGCGTCCAGGCACAGGATCACCGGGAGCTGGCGGTACACGTTCTCGCTCTTGACGATGGTGGCCACCTCGGTGCTGGCGATGTCCGGCAGGCGGTTGTCCACCACCAGCAGGTCCGGCGGCTCGTTGAAGATGACCTCCATGGCCCGCCGCCCGCGCTCGAACACGGTCCACTCCACCTCCCCGCCGGGCCACAGGGCCGTCAGGCGCGCCGCCAGCTCCGGGTCGGGGCTGAGCAGGAATGCGCGCTGCGTGCGGGGGAACAGCGTGAAGTCCATGCCCTGCTCCTACGCCTCGGGCGCGAAGGTGACGCCGGAGACCTCGCCCAGGTTCTCGGCGAAGTCGTCCAGCACGCCGTCCAGGTCCGCGAGCTTGAGGCCCAGGAGCTTGAGCGCGGCGGGGCTGAGCGGCACGGCCTGGTCGTCGCCGCCATTGCCGTACTCGAACACGCGCACGATGAAGTCGCCCACGTGCACCGCCGCGGCGTGCTGCTGGTAGAACTGGGCGCGGTCCGGCGCGTGGTGGTAGGTCATGGCGTCCTTGATGGTGGCGGGCAGGCGCCAGTGCTGGCACAGCCAGGCGTTGATGCGGTCGTGCCCGAAGCCCAGCACGGCCTTCTCGGCCTCCAGCCAGCGCAGGTCCTGGCTCTTCACGGTGTCGCCCACGGCCCTGTGCAGGTCGGGCAGCTGCACGGCGGCCACCACCTTGCCCAGGTCGTGCAGCAGGCCGCACACGCTGTGCTCGTCCGGGTCCTTCAGCCCGGCCTTGCGGGCGACGAGTCCCGTGGCCAGCGAACAGCCCACGCTGTGCTCCCACAGTCCTTCCATGGCCGTGACCATCATGTCGAACACCGAGGTGGAGATGATGACGCCGCGGATGACGTTGAAGCCCAGCAGCACCAGCGCGTGCTGCACCGAGCTGATGCGCCCGGAGAAGCCGTACACCGGCGAGTTGACCATCTTGAGCACCTTGGCCGAGAGCACCTGGTCGCGGCTGATGACCTTGGCGATGGCCTCGATGGAGGTGTTGGGGTCCTGCACCAGGCGCGTCACCTCGTCGAGCACCTTGGGCAGGGTGGGCAGATCGCGGATGGACAGGATCTGTCCCTTGGCGCTGGTCTTGAGATCCTCTTCCATGCCCTACCCTTCCTGCCCGGCCTGGCCGTTGCCCTGCGACGCCGTAGCAGCGTCCGCAGCGGCCTTGATGGTGAAATAGTCCTTGAGGAAGCCCTTGACCTCCAGCATCCAGGGATCGCCCTCCAGGCGGCGGAACAGGTGGTCCAGCCGGGCCACGCGCTCCGACGGGTTGGCGCTGGCGGCCACGGCGTCGCCCTGCACATGGACCTTGTCGATGCCCATGCCGTCCAGCCGGGCGATGAGCGATTCGGAGAGCTCCACCCCGGCGGCGATGATGGGCATGCCGTTGGGCTTGGTGATGGGCTTGGCCAGCTTCATGCCGGGCTTGGCCAGGGAAAGCGGGATCTTTTGCATGGCGGGCCTTCTGGTTGGGGAATTACGCCCTGCTATAGTACATGCCCGGCCACTGGCGGACAAGCCCCCGCACCTCCAGGATCACCAGGCGGCGGCTGACCTTGGGGCTGTCCCAGCCCAGGACCTGGATGAGGCTGTCGATGTGCACCTTGTCCGTGCGCGTCAGCCGTTCGATGATCTGCGCCTCCTCCGGGTCCAGGCCCTCGGGCAGGGGGTCGGGCGCGGGCTGCGCCTGGCCCGCCCCGGCGTTCGGGCTGGCCTTCCTGGGGCGCACCTTCTTGGGCCGGGCCGGGGCCAACTGCTCGCCGGTGCCCAGCTCGGCCCCCTCGGGCGGCATCTTGGGCACCTTGGCCAGCTCCGCGCTGAACTGGAAGCGCAGCGTGCGGATGATGTCCTCCGCGCTCTCCACCAGGGCCGCGCCCTGCTTGATGAGCCGGTGGCAGCCGGTGAAGGTGGGCTCGCCCAGCGGCCCGGGCAGGGCGAAGACCTCGCGCCCCTGCTCCGCCGCCAGCCGCGCGGTGATGAGGCTGCCGGAGCGGGCCGCGGCCTCGGCCACCAGCACGCCCAGCGACAGCCCGCTGATGATGCGGTTGCGCACGGGAAAATTCCTGGCCTCGGGCCTGGTGCCGGGGCCGTACTCGGTGAGCACCAGCCCGCGACGCTCCATGGCCCGGCGCACGTCCTCGTTCTCCGGCGGGTAGTGGATGTCCAGCCCGGCCCCGAGCACGCCGATGGTGCTCCCGATGCCGGAGAGCGCGGCCTGGTGGGCCTGGCGGTCTATGCCCAGGGCCAGCCCGGAGACCACGGTGACGCCGTAGCGCGAGAGGTCGGCGCTGATGCGCTCCACCGAGGCCAGGCCCAGGCTGGTGCACTCGCGCGCGCCCACCACGGCCACGGCGGGGTTGGCCAGCAGGCTCAAGTCCCCCACGGCGTAGAGCAGCACCGGCGGATCGGGAATCTCACGCAGCCGCTCCGGGTAGCGCGGGTCGAACCAGGTGATGACGCGCACCCCGGCCCCGGGGTCGGAGGCGCGCACGGCGCGGTACTCCGCCTCGGCGTCGGCGCGCCAGGGCTCGGCGAGGAAGAGTTCGGCGCGATTTTTCGGGATGAGCTTTTTCGCCGACCAGTTGCGGGCGTCGGCCACGGCGGCGTAGGCGCTTGCGTAGGCCCCCAGCACGGTCTTCCAGGTGCGCGGGCCGATGCCCGGCGTGTGGCGCAGCGCCAGGCAGGAGAAGAACTCCTTGGAGGCGTCCAGGGTCGGGGCCGCCTGTGGCGACAGGCTCCCGCTCATGCGCGGCTAGGCTCCCAGGTCCTTGAGCAGCTTGCGCGCGGCGGGGGCGGGCTCGCTCTTGGGGTAGTCCTGCAGCAGCGCCCGCAGATACAGCGCGGCGTTGTCCTTCTCGCCCATGCGCTCGTAGGCCATGCCGATCTTGAGCAGCGCGGCGGCGGCCTTGTGATGCTTGGGGAAGCGCCGGGTCACGTCCTTGAGCGCCAGGATGGCCTGGGGGTAGCTCTTCTCCACGAACCAGCTCTCGCCGATCCAGTAGAGGGCGTTGGGCACCAGCGTGCTGTTCGGGTCGGAGCTCAGGAACGTGGTGAGCATGGCGCGGCCCTGGGCGGCATTTTCGGGGCGCTCGGTGCGGATGAGCCCCATGCCCTGGTTGTACAGGGAGGTCCCGGTGGGCGCGGACTCGTACGCGGCGGCGTCGCGCGGGCCGGTGGCCTCGGTCCAGGTGCGCTCGCTCTCCATGGGCTCGGCGGCCATGGTTTGCGGGGCGGCCTGCGGGGCGGGCTTCGGCATGGGCTGAGGCGCGGGCTGAGGCGCAGGCTGAGGCATGGGAGCGTGGGCCGGCGCAGGAGCGGCATACGCGGGAGCGGGCGCGGCGGAGGCCAGGGGAGCCTGCTGAGCAGGGGCCGGGCGCTTCATGGCCACGCCGCCCTCCTGCATGCGCTGCACCGCGTCCTCCAGGGCCTTCAGGCGCTCCTGGGTCTTGCGGTCGCGGTCGGCGGCCTTCTCTTCCTGCTCGCGCTGGCCTTCCTTGAAGTTGAGGAAGTTCTCCTCAAGGCTTCTCAGCCGCCACTCCTCGCTCAGGCCCCGCTTGGCGTCCATTTTCCCGGCGCAGCCGGAAACGAGCAGCACCAGTATCATCATGGGCACGGAAATACGTCGCATGAGCTCACCCCCGTTGCGCATCCATTAGGCCAGAGTACGAATTTTTGCAAGGAAGACGCCGCGCCGGGGGGCTTCGTATTGCCTAGCGGGGCAAAATACGGCAAGGGGAAACTGGATTTCCAATTAGCAGGAGCAGACATGTTCGACTCAGGACTCATGACGGCGGACATCGTGCGCATGGCCCCGCTCATGGCCGCCCCGGCCTTCTTCGCCCTGTTCGGGCTGGCCGCGCTGGGCGCGCCGCTCTTGGCGCTTGTCTGCCGCCTCGGGGCGGAAATCCTGCGAACCCAGTACCTTGAAGTCTACGCGCGCAGGCTGCTGCGCATGGGGGTCAGCGCCTCGGTGCTCTCCGGCCTGGTGGCTCTGGGCAGCTTCGGGCTGGTGTTCCTGCGCACGGACTGGGCCTGGGACTGGGCGCGCTCCGAGCCCGCCGCGCCGGGGCTGTGGCTGGCCTGCGCCGTGGGCTACATGCTGGCGCTGCTGCTGGCCCGCGTCACCGCGCCGCCCAGGTATCAGCGCAGCGACTCCCCGCTGCTCAAGACCTTCGTGCTGGCCGTGCTGGCCGTGCTGCTCACCTGGCTGAGCCTTTCCGTGGCCGGGGATTTCGCCCTCCAGGCCAAGGCCGTGCTCTCCGCCCCGGTGGAGGGCGACATGGCCGTGGTGCCGCTCCAGTCCGCGCGGCTCTCCGCGCCCAGCCTGCACATGGCGGCCTCGGTGGGGGCGACGCTGCTGCTGGCGCTGACCTGCGCCTCGGCCATGAGCTGCGGCTACCTTGTGCTGCGCCGCGACCACGACCCCTTCGGGCGCGACGCCTACGCCCAGGCCCTGCGGCTTGGGGCGCGCAGCGCGCTGCGCTGCGGCATCCTGGTGGCGGCGGCCTACCCCATGACCTGGATGAACCTGACCGACCTGCTGGAAGGCAGGCCCGAGGCCCAGGCCATCAAGGCCCTGCTGGCCTTCAGCCTGGCGAGCCTGCTGGCGGCCTGCGGGCTGTGGGCCGTGCTCTCGCGCAGCCAGCGGCCCGGCGGCGGCCTGGCCCTGAACGGCGGCCTGCTGCTGCTGTGGCTGAGCCTGACGCTGCTCTTCTCCGCCGCGCTGCTGTACTTCTACGCCACATGAAAAAGGCCGCCCGAAGGCGGCCTGCTCTCTGCCGACGCAGTTCCAGCTCGCACGGGCCTGCTCACAAGAAATGAATTTTATTCACTGGCAAGGCAGGAGGGGCTTGGGTCCCGGGGCTAGTACTCGTGCGGTACAGCCC
>JAEXRD010000150.1 GCA_023438245.1 Pseudomonadota bacterium
CCCGGCGCCGGGACGCGGCTGTCGGGGCTCCGGGCGTGGTTCCGGTCTAGGCTTCCGCCATGCCGTACGCCACGCGCACCCCCGAAAGTCCGACGGATTCCAGGAATCCGCAAACCTTGGGCGTGGGGGCCAGCCGCTTCTGGGTCATTCCCAGCATCCGGCGGGCCTCGTCGTGGCATCCGGCCTCGGCGAAGGCGACGGCGGCGAACACATCGGTGACGCCGAATCCGCTCTCCTCCACTCCGGCCATGGCCATGGCGGTCTTCGTCTCTCCGGCCTCCGCAAAGGCCAGGGCGGCGAAGCTGTCCTCCATCTTTTTGAACATCCCGAGCATGGTCGCCTCCTTTTGCGTTCCCCGCGGGGGCGTGCACTCCGCCCGCAAGGAGTTTGAAGTCAAGCTGCTAGCCGGGATGCTACTCCTCTTCCTCTCAAAAAATCAACTCCCCCCCACCGCCGGTGAGGGCGGAGGGGCGGTGGCCTACGCCGCGGGCCGGGGCAGCGCCAGGGCCAGTCCCTGGCCTCCGGGCCCGGGGGCAAGACCGACGCCCAGGGCCTTGGCCTCGGCCGCCAGCTCGCCCCAGCAGGGTGCCTGGACCAGGGCCGCGTGGCCCGGCCCGCCCAGGCGCACGACGGCCAGGCCGCCCTGCTCCTCCACGCTGAACAAAATTTCGCCGTCCCTGGGCATCAGCGGCAGGGCGCAGTCCAGAACCAGGCCCATGAGCGTCATGACCTCGATGGAGCGCAGGCTGGTGCGCAGGCCGGAGCGCCCGGGGGCCAGCACCAGCCCCACCCGGGAGCGCGCGGCCTGGCGGCGCGACAGGCCCACCATGGCCCTGGCCGCCTCGTTGACATCGGCCCCGGCGGGCGCGGACTCCGGCGCGTGGGCGCAGAAATTGAGCTGCTCGGAGAGCATCATGCCGCGCTCCACCTGCTCACCCAGCACCCCCAGGCCCTTCTTGAAGCGCTCGGCGTGGGCGAAGCCCTCTCCGCCCATGGCCAGCAGGTCTTCCATCAGTCCGGAGGACTCCCGGATGGTGGCCAGGATGTTCTGCATCTCGTGGGTGGCGTGGGCGGTAAGCCTGCCCATGGTGAGAGCGTCGCGCGCCATGTTCCTACCCCTGCCCCTGGCCCTGCTGGCCCGCGGACTTGGCCGCGTAGTCGATGGCCGACTCCATCTTCTCGATGAGCGTGTCGATGTTCAGCGGCTTCATCATGTAGTCGAAGGCGCCCAGGCGCATGCCCTCGATGCCGTCGCGGGTGCTGCCGTGGCCGGTGAGGAGCAGCACCTGCACGCGGGGGTTGGTGCGCTTCACGCGCTCCAGCACCTCCAGGCCCTTGATGCCGGGCATGAGCACATCGAGCACCACCACCTGGGGCTCCTCCTGGGCGATGGCGGAAAGCGCGCTCTCGCCGTCGAACACCACGCGCGAGGGAATGCCCCGCAACTCCAGGCGCTCGGCCAGGGTGGTGATGAATTCGTGCTCGTCGTCCACGAGCAGGATCTTCCAGTCCTTCGCGTTCATGCCAGTGCCTCCCGCTGGCGTCCGGGCAGGGAGATGGTGAGGGTGGTGCCCTCGCCCTGCGTGCTCTCCACGGCAATTTCGCCGCCCAGACGCTTGATGATGCCGTAGGTGATGGACAGGCCCAGGCCCGTCCCCTTGCCCTTCTTGGTGGTGAAGAAGGGCTCGAAAATATGCTTGAGCGTCTCCTCGCTCATGCCGCAGCCGTTGTCGGCCACCTGAATCTCCACGCCGCCCGCGCCGTCGGCCAGGTTGCGGGCCGAGGCCACGATGCGCCCGCCGTCGGGCACGGCGGCCAGGGCGTTGTTCAGCAGGTTCAGGAACACCTGCTGGAGCTGGCTGCGGTCGCTCTGGATGCGGGCCAGGGCGGGGTCGATGTCCAGGCTGACCTCGACCTTGCGGTGCATGGCCTCGTTGGCCAGGAACCCGGCGGTCTCGGTGAGGATCTCGCCCACGTCCAGGTCCTCGATGCTCACGTCCATGCGCCGGGCGAAGCCCAGCATGCGGTGGGTGATGCCCCGGCAGCGCTCCACCGCGCGCAGGATGCTCTGCACCTGGGCCAGGATGCGCTCCTTGGCCGGGAAGTCGCCCTGGGCGGCCATGATGTCGTTCATCAGCCCGGCCTTCTCGTTGATGATGGCCAGGGGGTTGTTGATCTCGTGGGCCACGCCCGCGGCCAGCCGCCCGATGCTGGAGAGCTTCTGGGAGTGCTCCACGTGGCGCAGGGCCAGCTCGCGGCGCTCCTCGGCCTCCTTCATGCGGCGGATGAGCGTGTCGGTGACCTTCACCGCGGCCAGCAGCACCGCCGCCACGCCCAGGGCGAAGATGAACAGCAGGTCGCCGCGCACGGTGTACCAGGTCTTGAGCACGCTGGCCTTGGGCTTCACGGCCATGAGCACGAAGTCGGCCTCCGGGAAGTAGGCGTAGGCCAGGAACACCTCGCGGCCCAGCGGGTCCACCATGGAGACCACGGCGGGCTCGAAGGTCTTGGGCGGCAGGGCGAAGGACATCTTCTGCAGCACCTTGCCGTAGAAGTTGGAGCTGGTCTGCATCTGGCCATCGCCGTTGACCAGGAAGGCGTCGGCGTCCGGCTCCAGGCTCATGCTGGCGATGATGCGCTCGAACTGGCGGGTGTCCAGGGTGGCGCGCAGAATCCACACCCGGCCGTCCTCGGTCATGTGCTGCACGGCCACGATGACGTGGGGGAAGTTGCGGAAGCCCATGAACACGTCGCTGACGTACTTGCCCTTGAGGCGGACCTCCTGGAACCAGCGCTGCTCGGCGTACTTCTTGCCCTTGAGGTCGTAGGGGCCGACGTAGCTGACCTGGGTGCCGTGCTCGTCGATGAGGCCCAGGTCCACAAAGCCCTCGAACTCCTTCTTCATCACCGAGAAGATGCGCGACAGGTTGCGCTCGTTGGAGAGCTCGGCGAAGCTGTAGGCCGAGGCGATGAGGCTCACGGTGCTGGCGCGCTCGGTAAGGAAGAGCTCGAACGAGTTCTTGGTCTTGTTCACCAGCACGCGCAGCGGGTTCTGGATCTCGCGGGTCATGGCGTTCTGGTGCTCGTAGTAGTTGAGCACGGCCATGAACGTCAGCGGGATGAGCGTGGCCGCGGCCATGAGCCCGATGATCTTGCGCCGCAGCACCACGTAGCGGGCCGGGCTCACGGCCTCGTCCACGTCGCTCTGCAGCTCGCCCAGGGGGTTCTTCAGCAGCGATACGAGCTTACGCATCGGCGGCCTCCCGGGCAAAAAGGATGTCACCAGAGGACAGCTCGCCCTTCAGGTAGCGCGCAAGCGCCTCCTCGGCCAGCCCGGCCACGCCGTCCACCACCTCGATGCGCTTCCAGCGCAGGTAGTGGTAGTGCTCCTCCTCGATGCCGCCGGTGATGACGGCGGCCACCTCGCGGTTGAGGATCAGGTCGCACAGGTCGTCGGCTCCGCTGCCCGCCAGCACCAGGTCCTGCCTGCGCACCACATGGCCCGTGGCGTCCACGGCCACCAGCAGCACCTCGGAGCAGAGGTCGAAGCGCGGGGCCACTTCGTCGCGGTACAGGGTCACAAGAATCTTTCTGCCCATGGCCGCCCCCTAGCCCTTCTTCCTGTCCGCCGGGCGCGGCGCGGCCTTGGCCGGCGCGGGCGGTCTGGAGAGCGCCTGGCCCAGGCGCAGGTGCGGGGGCAGGTGGTCCGGGGTCACCAGTTCGCCGGGGCAGACCATGACCGCATATTCCACCATGTTGCGCAGCTCGCGCACGTTGCCGGGAAAATCGTAGTTCAAGAGCAGCGTGAGCGCCTCCGGCGAGAAGCCCAGCACGTTCTTGCGGAACTTGGCCGCGAAGATGGCCAGGAAATGGGTGAGCAGGAACTGCACGTCCTCGCCTCTCTCGCGCACGGGGGGCAGGTGCAGGCGCACGGCGTTGAGCCTGTGGAACAGGTCCTCGCGCAGCAGCCCCGCGGCCACCAGTTCCTCGGGGTCGCGGCCGGTGGCGGCCACCACGCGCACGTTCAGGCGCATGGGGCGCTCGCCCCCGGCGGGGGTCACGGCCTTCTCGTCCAGCAGGCGCAAGAGCCGCCCCTGCTGGGCCAGCGGCATGTCGGCGATCTCGGAAAGATAGAGCGTGCCGTTCTGGGCCAGCTGGAACTTGCCGGGCTTGGGGGCCTGGCCTTCGCTGCCCTGTTCTGCGGAGGGCGCCTGGCCGAACAGCTCCGCGTCCAGCAGGGCCTCGGGCATGGGCGTGGCGTTGACGCGCACGAAGCTCTCCCGCGCCCTGGGGCTGGCCCGGTGCAGGGCCTCGGCCAGGAGGTCCTTGCCCGTGCCGCTCTCGCCGGTCAAAAGCACCGTGGCGTCGCTCTGGGCCACGGCGGGCATGATGCGCAGCAGATGCTCCATCACGGCGCTGCGGCCGATGATCTGGCCTGGCCCGGCGGAGCGCGAAAGCCGCGCCTCCAGGTCCTTCAGGGCCGAGAGATCCTCGATGACGTCCAGGGTGCAAAGAAACTGCCCGGCCTCGTCCTGCACGCTCACGCTGGTCAGCCGCACGTGCACCTTGCGGCGGTGGCGGTTGATGAGCGTGCCCTCGCGGGACTCGCCGGGAATGGGGCAGTCGGCCTTGCCCAGGCTGCGGGCGGCCTCGGCCCCCAGGCAGGGGCACTGGTGCAGGCAGAAGCTGCCGCGCAGCACGTGGCGACAGGGCACCCCGGCCACCTCTGCGGTGGCGTAGCCGGTGATCTTCTCCAGGGCCGGATTCATGAACAGGGTTCGGCGCTGGCCGTCCATGGCCGCCACCCCGAAGGGCAGGGCGCACAGGACCCGGGCCAGGTCCGCCCGGCGCAGCCGGGATATGTTGATGAGGGGTTCTGCCAGCATGGTTTCTCCTCCTCCGGGCGGTCGCAAACGGCAATGCCTCGCCGCGCGACCGCCCGGGGGATGGAAGTGAGGGCTAGTGCGCGCCGCCGCCCACGATGCCGGAAGCGGCAACGAGCAGCACGAGGATCTCGGCCACGGCCAGACCCACAAAGATCTTCTCGCCCCGCTTCAGGTAGGCGGGGATGAGCGGAATGTAACAGATGATGGTCATGCCCGCCAGGAGCACGATGCCCAGGAAATTGAGGAAGTCGCCCCTGCCGAGGAGGACGGTCCAGCCCCAGCCCTGGGGCACCTTGCCCACTTCCAGGTACGTGCCCACGGGCTGGGACCACAGCTGGGTCACCTGCTCCAGGGGCACGTGGGGGGTGAGGATGCCGGTGACGTACACGAGGTAGGTCAGCACCATGAGGGCCAGGCCGCCCCAGCAGCCGTAGAACAGCAGGTTGGCGTAGGTGATCTGCTCCTGGGGAGCGCGTCCGGTATGCTTCTGGCTCATATTCGTATCTCCTTGGATTCCTGTCGCGCGGATTAGATGCCCAGGCCCTTCAGCAGCGCCTTGCCGCCCGCGAAGAGCAGCACGCCGATGACCATGTAGCGGATGAAGGTGGGCTTGGCCTTGGCCAGCAGGCGCACGCCCACGAAGGAGCCGAGCATGAGGCCGATGATGGAGGGGATGGCCATGAGCGGGATGACGCAGCCCTTGTTCAGGTACACCCAGGCGGCGGACGTGTCGGTGATGGAGAGCAGGAACTTGCTGGTGCCCACGGCCACCTTCAGCGGCGCGCCCATCATCAGGTTCAGCACGGGCACGTTGGCCCAGCCGGCGCCCAGGCCGAACATGCCGGCCATGATGCCGATGATGATGAACATGAGCAGGCCCGGCAGGGTGCGGTGGGTCTTCCACTCCACCAGCTCGTTGGTGGAGGGGTCGATGTAGGCGCCGTTCATGCCCAGGGCGATGCCGATGGCGTCCTGCTTCTCGACCTTGGGATGGGCGGTGTTCTTGCTGGTGAGCAGCAGGATGGCGATGAACATGATGGTGCCGCCCAGGCAGAGCTGCACGACGTTGGTGGGCAGCGCCATGCCCAGGAACGCGCCCACGATGGCGCAGGAGGAGGCGATGAGCGCCACGGGCAGGGCCAGGCGCAGGGACGCGAAGTTGCGCTTCAGCAGGCCGGGACCGGCGGCCAGGGCTCCGGCCAGGGCCACCATGAGGCCCGCGCCGCGCACGAAGTCCAGGTGGAAGGGGAAGAATCCGCTGACCAGCGGCACATACAGCACGCCGCCGCCCACGCCCGCCAGCACGGCGATGATGCCCAGCACGAAGCAGAAGAACAGCAGCACCAGCGGCCACAACCACCAGGGAGTGGCGGGGTTGCCGCCCAGCTCGGCGGCGGCCTTGGCCACCTCGGCCCCGGCGGCGGCGGTGGCGCCTCCGTCGGAGGAGGCAAGGGCGGCCACGGCAAACAGCAGCACGCCGGACATGACAAACAAGGCGATTTTCGCCGGCAGACTCAGTCGGTCCATCTTCATTCCCGCTCCTTCACAATCTTCATCGAAAATTGCCCAGCCTGCATACGCCGGGTCCGTCACCATGAGGCCCCCGCAGTGGACAGCCCCTCTTAATCAAGAGCCGTGCCATACGCTAACCCATTGAAATTCCGCACTTGACCTCTCCGGCAAACAGGAGTAAGCGGCAAGAAATTGCCGATTTTGCGGCAAGGATACGCCGCTTTTCCCTTCCCAGCCCCCCCGGGCGCCCCCCTTGCGACCCGGCGCGAAAGGGAAATGCCCGGAATTTCGGGCCACTGCGGCAAAATCTCAGGCAAGGTGCATCATTTCGGCACCTTACATCTGGCAAAGAGGCGCGCATGAGCATGGATCCAAGGGAATACGGCGGCAAATTCTTGCCGCCAAGCCTGGGGGCGGACCCCGAGGCCGCCGCCGCCATGCACGAGGCCGGGCTGCTGTTCCGCTCCCAGTCCATGCGCGAGCTCTACCGCGTGGCCATCCAGGTGGCCGGCAGCGACGCGCCCGTGCTCATCACCGGAGAGTCCGGAACAGGCAAGGAGATCTTCGCCCGCCTGCTGCACACGCTCTCCGACCGCAGCGGCAGGCCCTTCGTGCCCGTCAACTGCGGCGTGCTCTCCGGCGAACTCTTCGCCGACAAGTTCTTCGGACACGAGCCCGGCGCCTTCACCGGCGCGCTGCGCCTGCAGAAGGGCAGTTTCGAAATGGCCGGGGACGGCACCCTCTTCCTCGACGAGGTGGGCGAAATACCGCTGACCAACCAGGTGGACTTCCTGCGCGTCATCGAGGAGCGCAGCTTCCGCCGCCTGGGCGGGGAGAAGGACCTGGGCTTCCGCGCGCGCATCGTGGCCGCCACCAACCGCTCGCTGCCGGACATGGTGCGCTCCGGACGCTTCCGCGCCGACCTGTTCTACCGGCTCTCGGTCATCCCCATCGTGCTGCCCTCCCTGCGCGAACGCAGCGACGACATCGCCCCCCTGGCCGAATACTTCCTCTGGCTGTTCAGCCACCACTACCACCGGCCCACCATCGCGCTCTCCAAGCCCGCCCTGGACCTGCTGGCCCGCCACTCCTGGCCGGGCAACGTGCGCGAACTCAAGAACCTCATGGAACGCGTGGCACTCCTCCACAAGGGCGACGGACCCGTGCTGCCGGACGACCTGCCCCTGGAAATGCGCCTGGAACTGGGCCTGGACCTGAACCTGCACCCGCCCCTGCCTCAGGCGCCCTCCCCCACCGACGCCCCGCCGACCCTCGACGAGGCCGTGCGCCGGGCCGAAATCCAGGCCATCCGCTGCGCCTACGCCGCCGCGCACGGCAGCAAGCAACGCACCGCCGAACTGCTCGACATCAGCCCGCGCACCCTGCGCCACAAGCTGGCGCAATACGGCCTGAAGCTGTGAGCGGGTGGTGAATCGGGGGAGGAGCGGGGGAAACTTTTTAGTAAAGGCTCTTGACTAGGACAGGGGTTTCTCGCGGAGCATTTTGAGGATCACCTGGTAGAGATCCTCTCCCCGGTGGTTAAAACGGAATTCACACTCCTTCAAGTGAAGGTAAAAAGTGTGCTTTGCCA
>JAEXRD010000015.1 GCA_023438245.1 Pseudomonadota bacterium
GCCGAAGGCCCCCCAGGCGTTTCCGGCCTGGCCCTGGCGCGGAGCCAGTTCCTGTCCGCCGGGCAGGGCCACGGCCCTGGCGTAGAGCGTCCGGGCGCTGGCGGCATGGCCCAGGGCGGCCTCGACATCGGCCAGTTCGGCCAGGGCCTGGGGATTGTCCGGCGCGGAGCGCATCAGCCTCGCGGCCAGCTCGCGCGCGCCCTGGGCGTCGCCAGCGGCCAGGCGCAGGCGCACCAGCAGCAGGGCCACGTCGCGGTCATCCGGGTTCTCACTTGAGAGTCTTTCCAGCAGGGGCCGGGCCTGCTTCGCGTCGCCGCCCCAGGCCAGGGCCTGGGCCAGTTTGCGCAGCACGGGGCGGCCGCCCTCCAGCGCCTTCTGGTAGTGTCCGGCGGCCCGGGCCATGCTTCCGGCGGCGAACCAGGCGTCGCCGATGCGCTCCTGGGTCTCGGGCAGGGCCAGGGTGCGGGCGGGAAGCCCGCTCAGCGCGGCCCCGGCCTCGGCCTCCCTGCCGGAGCGGGCCAGCACCTCGGCCAGCGCCAGGCGCGCCTCGGCGTCGGCGGGCGCCAGCCGAAGCTGGCCGTCCAGGATTTCCAGGGCCTCCGCCCGCCCGGCAGGCGTGGCGGAGAGCAGCCGGGCCAGCTCGCGGCGGGCCTCGGCGTCGGTGATGCGCTCGCCCGGGGGCACTAGGCTTCCCTGCGCCCCGCGCAACGCGGCGGGCAGCAGCGCCAGGGCGAGCAGCGCGGCCCCGGCCAGGGCGGCTATGGCGCGCCTATTGGCCAAGGCTTTTCCTCAGCTCGCGGATGGCGTCGTCGTTGCGCCCGGCCCAGGAGAGCACGCGGGCGTAGCGGCGGCGCACCTGCTGGTCTTCCGGCGCGGCGGCGAGGACCTTTTCGTACTCGGCCAGGGACTCGTCCAGGCGCTTGCGCCAGGAGAGCGCGTCCGCCAGCTTGACCCGGGCCTTCAGGTCCGCCGGGCGCAGCGCGAGGTAGGCCCGCAGCGCGTCGATGGCCTGGTCGTGGCGGCCAGCCGCCAGATGGATCTCGGCCTGGAGGAGCCTGTCCTCCGCGGAGAGGGCCGTGGCCGAGGTCCTGGCCAGCTCGGCGGCGGCCTCGTCGCGTTTGCCGCTCCAGAACAGGGCGCGGGCCAGCCCGGCGCGGGCCTGGGCATCGCCGGGCCTGTCCTTGAGCACGCGGCGGTACTGCTCGGCGGCCTCGGCGTGGCGGCCGCTGTCGGTCAGCAGCTTGGCCAGCTCCTGCCGGGCCTGCCAGTCGGCCATGTCGTCGCGGGCTGGCGGCGGCGCGGCGGCGGGCTGGGCCATGGCGGTCCCGCACGGAGCGAGGAGGGCCAGCATCAACGCCAGGGCGAGGCAGAGGCGAAGCGGAAATGTCACGGCTTGTCCCCCAGAAGGTTCTTGTACTCGGCGATGGCCGCCTCGGCCTTGCCCCCGGCGGCCAGGGAGCGCGCCAGCACGATCCGCGCTGCGCGGGAGCCCGGCCTGCTCGCGAGCATTTCACGCGCGGCCTTCTCGGCCTCGGCCGGCTGGCCCATCCAGAGGTATGTCTCGGCGCGGTCGGCCAGGGCCTCGATGTCCCCGGGGGTCTCCTTCAGCAGTTCGCCGTAGGCCGACAGGGCGGCGTCGAAGCGTCCGGCGCGGCGGCGCAGGTCGCCCAGGTGCAAGATTTCGGGCTTCTCCAGCGGCCCCATGGCCCGGCGCTTCTCCAGCAGGGCCAAGGCGGCGTCCGGGTCGCCCCCGGCGTCCATGAGGCCCGCGGCTTTTCCCACAAGCCCGGAGTCGACCGGGCGGCCCTTGTCCATCAGCAGCCGGGCCATCTGGGCGGCGATGCCCGCGTCCCCGGCCTTGAGGGCGGCCCCCAGCATGGAGTCCGCCCGGGTGATGGGCACCTGCCCGGAGCGCATGGCCTCACGCAGGGCGTCCAGCGCCTCGGCGGTGTTGCCCTGGGCAAGCAGCCGTTCCGAAGCAGCAACGAGCAGCGGGGCACGGCGCACGCGCGGATAGGCCGCCAGGCAGGCCGCCACCACGGCAAGGGACAACAGGAAAAACGCGGCGAACTGGCGTCGCTTTCCTTGCTGTCCGTGCGGTGAGCAGCGAATCACAGGTTGGCACCTCGCGATTGTACGTGGTGCGTAGACAAAAACCAATTTGGATTGCCATGTCAACAAGGTGGCAGGCTTTCTCCCCCTCCTTGGCCTACAATATTGTGGAAAAGGTCACGTTTTAGCCTTATGACTCGAAGGCCGCAGTTTCAAATGCTGTTCCGCGACAAAAAGAAGCCAGGGCTTGCAGCGGAAATGCCGCAAGCCTTTTTCGCGCCGCCGCCACCTAGCACCCGCAGGCCCGCATGCCCAGCGGATTGGCGAACTCGCGCAGGAAGGGCTGGGTGCGGAAGGTGCGGCCCCGGGTGGGGATGATCACCGGAGCGGAGAGCGGGGTGGCGCGCAGGGTGACGGCTTCCGGTGCGAACTCCATGAGCAGCGGCACCGGCTCCACGTCCGCGTCGCCGCACAGGCTTTCGCGCGTGCCGGGGCCGAAGGTTTCGGTGGTTCCGTCGGGGTGGGTGGCGACAAGCCGCGTGAGGCTGGTGGCCACGCGCTCTACCGTGCCGTCCGGCGCGAAGGCCAGCGAGTTGCGGTCCCCGCTGATGCCAACGGCGTCCAGGTCGTAGGCCATGACCTTGCCCGCCGGAGTGGGCACGCTCTGGGGCCGGGCGGGCTCCAGGCAGCGCAGGGCGCCGTCAGGCCGGAAGCTCAGGCCGATGCGCGCGGACAGCTCGCCCACGGGCGTCGGAACCCTGAGCGTGTCGCCGGGCCAGAGCGTGACGCTCCTGAGCGCGCCGCCCGGATGAAAGCACAGCGCGATGATCCTGGCCGTGAAGGTTCCCAGCGGCGTTTTGAAGCTGACGGGCCGGGCCAGCCTGCCCTCGTCGTCCTGGGTCCAGTAGCCGGAGAGCTTGCCGTTGAGCGGGAAGGCCCGGCACAGCGAGCCGTCCGGATGGAACGTCGCCAGCTCGACTTCCAGGCTCCCCGCCGGAGTCTCGACCAGCGTGGGCCGCTCCAGGGGCAGGGCCCTGAGCATTCCGTTTTCGTGGAACAGCACGGACTGCACGGTGCGTCGGCGCAGGTCGTCGGTGGTGCGCTGGGCCTCCAGCCTCCCGAGCACTGTGTCGAACACCGCCTCGCCCGCGGGTGTCAGCGATTTGGGCTGGCCGCCCGCATGTCGTTCCACCACTCCCGTGACGGGGATGATGCCGTAGCTCGTCTCGACCTGTTCCATGCGACCACCTCCAGATCCATGCGGGGCATCAGCAAGAACAAGTCCAAAGGCAACATGCCGGAATTCCGGATACTATCCTGTTCCTCCGGCTACACTTTGCGTGGCCTGGCGACAAAAAACGCGGGTTGTGTACGGAAGTGTAGGCGCTTGTGGGGCTTTGGCTGGCGGTTCCGGCCCTGGCCTGGATCACCCATGAAAAGCTTTTGAGGGGGTGGATGGGGGGCGCCTTCCCCCCGCTTCTCCCCCGCCTATCTCTTGGTCAGCCCGTACTTCTTCAGCTTGTACTGCAGGGTGCGGCGGCTGATGCCCAGGGCGTCGGCGGTTTTTTCGCGGTGTCCGGCGTAGGTGTCCAGGGCGCGCACCAGGGCTTCGCGCTCGGCGTCCTCCATGGCGTCCTCCAGCACCACGGGGCCGGAATCGGGCGCGTCGTCCGGGGCGGGTGCGGCGCAGGCGGCGCCAGCCAGGCCGGAGAGCTGCGGGGGCAGCAGCTCCGGGCCGAGCACATCGGCACGGGCCAGGATGAGCGCGCGTTCCAGCACGTTTTCGAGTTCGCGCACGTTGCCGGGCCAGGAGTGGCGGGTGAGCGCCTCCAGGAAGGCCGGGGACACGGCGCGGATTTCCTTGTGGTTCTTCTTGCCCAGCTTGCGCAGCAGGTGCCCGGCCAGGGTGGGCAGGTCGGAGAGGCGGTCGCGCAGGGGCGGGATGGAGATTTCGAGCACGGCGAGGCGGTAGTAGAGGTCCTCGCGGAAGCGCCCGGCGGCCACGTCGGCGCGCAGGTCGCGGTTGGTGGCGGCCAGGATGCGCACGTCGGTCTCCACGGCCTTCACCGCGCCCAGGGGCTCCACGACCTTTTCCTGGAGCGCGCGCAAGAGCTTGGCCTGCAGGCTGGCGGGCATGTCGCCGATTTCGTCGAGGAAGAGCGTGCCCCCGGCGGCGAGCTGGAAGCGGCCGGGCTTGTCCTTCACCGCGCCGGTGAAGGCCCCCTTCACGTAGCCGAAGAGCTCGCTCTCCAGCAGGTCGGCGGGCAGGGCGGCGCAGTTGACCTTGATGAGCGGCTTGCGGGCGCGCTGGCTGGCGCGGTGCAGGGCGTCGGCCACCAGCTCCTTGCCGGTGCCGGATTCGCCCAGGATGAGCACGGTGGCCTCGCTGGGCCCGGCCTGCTCGATGAGCTCGCGCACGCGGGCCATGCCCGGCCCGGAGCCCACGATGCCCTCGCCCTCGCGCTGGCGCAGGCGGGCGTTCTCGTCCAGCAGCTGGCGGTACTCGTAGCTTTTTTCCAGCACGGCGACGAGCTCGTCGTTGTCCGCGGGCTTGGTGAGGTAGTTGAACGCGCCCTGTTTCATGGCGTCCACGGCGCTGCCCACGCTGCCGAAGGCGGTGAGCAGCACCACGGGCAGGTCGGGCATGCGGGCGTGCAGCTCGCGCAGCAGGGTCAGCCCGTCCATGCCGGGCATCTTCATGTCCACCAGGGCCACGTGGGGCTGGATGCCGTCCAGCACGGCCAGGGCCTTCTCGCCGCTGGCGGCCTCGGCCACGGTCCAGCCCACGTCCTCCAGCACGGCGCGGACCATGAGCCGGTGGCCCGGCTCGTCGTCCACCACGAGCACGGTGCGCTCGCCGGTCGTCGTCATTGTTCGCCTCCGGTTTGTTCCGGGGTTGGCTGCTCCCGCTTTCCGGGGCAGTCGGGGAAGAACAGGCGCAGGGTGGTGCCCTTGCCCGGTTCGGATTCGATGAGCGCGCGGCCCCGGTGGGCGCGCATGATGCCCTGCACGATGGCCAGGCCGAGGCCCGTGCCCTGGCGCTTGGCGGTGAAGAAGGGCTCGAAGGCCTGCTGGCGGACCTCCTCGTCCATGCCCTGGCCGTTGTCGGCCACGCTGACCCACACGCCCGGCTCCGGCCCGGCGCTGGGCGAGGAGGAGAGGGTCAGCTGGCCGGGGGCCCCGTCTTCGGGGTCGGGCAGGGCGTCCAGGGCGTTGACCAGGAGGTTGAGCAGGGCCTGCTTGAGGGCGTCCTCGTCGGCGCAGACGGCCTTTTCCGAGAATTCGAAGCGCGGGGTGACGCCCTTGCGCTCCAGGTCGAAGCGCAGCAGGCCCATGAGGCTTTCGCCCAGGGCGGGCAGGTCCACGGGGGTGGGGTCGATCTCGCGCGGGCGGGCCAGGTAGAGCAGGTCCGTGACCACGCGGTTGAGGCGGTCGGCCTCCTGCACCATGGTGCAGGCGTAGGAGGACAGCGGCTCCTGGCCCTTGAGCTTGTTGGCGAAGAGCTGGGCGAAGCCGCGCAGCGAGGAGAGCGGGTTGCGGATCTCGTGGGCCACGCCCGCGGCCAGCGAGCCGATGGCCGCCAGGCGCTTGGCCTCGGCCAGGTCGTCCTCCAGGCGGCGGATGCCGGTGCGGTCGCGCAGGAGCACCAGGCGCTCCTCGCCGCCGCCGCCTTCGTCACCGCCGCAGCTGGCGCCCGGGCAGGGGAGCGCCGCGGGGGCCAGGGGCAGGGAGAGCACCTCCAGCAGGCGACCGTCGTGCTCGTACTGCCGCCATTGGTCGGCCCGGGTGCCGTCGGTGGCGGCCAGCTCGGCAAAGGGAAAATCGCGGAAATTGCGGCCCACCAGGCCTTCGGCCAGGCCCGCCGCCTCGCCTTCGGGCCCCAGCAGGTGGCGCGCGGCGCTGGGGTTGGCGGAGAGGATGGCCCCCTGGCCGTCCAGGGTCAGCAGGCCGTCGGGCATGTTGTCCAGCAGCTTGGACTGGAAGCGTTCCAGCCGGGCGGCCTTGAGGGCCTGGGTGCGGCGGCTTAAGTAGGCCAGGGCCAGGAACCACAGCACCGTGGCGGCCACCAGCACGTAGCCGGTCTGGAGCAGGGCGGCGTTGCGGTATTCGGTGAACTGGGCCAGGTGCCGGTCCGGGGAGAGGGCCGCCACCAGGAACATGGAGGGCACCTCCGGGGTGCGCGCGCCCGGCGGCGCGAGGTCCGGCATGGGCGGCAGGGCGATGCCGGGGGGGAAGGCCTGGCCTCTGCCCGCGTTCTGGCCCATGCCCGGAGCCATGCCCCTGCCCATTCCGGGACCCATGCCGGGGCCCATGTCCATTTCGCGGCGCATGCGGCCCAGGCCCATTCCCATGCCCCGGCCGAACTCGCGCCCGAAACGGGGCTGGCGCAGCTCCGGCGGGGTCACGCTGGGCGGCTGCACCGGCAGGCCCTGCACCACGTCGCTGCAGGTGCGGGCGAAGCGGGGATTGGCCCGCAGGGCGGAAAAAAGCGCGGTCTTGCCGTGGTAGCTGAGCGGTCCGGCCCAGCGGCCCGTGACCTCCAGCTCGGCGATGATCTCCTCGGGCAGGCTGATGTTCTCGGCGGCCTCGTCCTTGGTGGAGGACACGATGAGCTGCCCGGCCTCGTCGAAGATGCCCAGGAACACGATCTCGCCGGAGGCGGTGAACTCCTGGAACACGTCCTTGATGGTGGGGATGAGCCGGGCGTTCATGTCGCCCGCGCGGGACACGGAATGCATGGCGCGCATGAGGTTGGCGTCCACGCCGTGGATCACCGCGCCCGCGGAGAGCAGCAGGTGCTGGTCCACCAGCTCGCGCTGGCGGCGGATGTTCTGCCAGGTGAGGAACACGCTGCCCACGCCCAGGATGAGCAGGGCCACGACGGCGGCCAGAACGGGGGCCTTGTCCTTGCTGTTCGGGCGCAGTTCCATGGGTGTTTCCGGTGCGGGCGGCGGGGTGTCGGGTGGAACCGCCCTGGTCTTAGTGCATGGCCGCTTCGGGCGGCGCTGTCAACTCGCGGGTGGGTTCGGCCCGCCCCTTGGAAGAGGTTGGGCGGCCCGGCTGGGGTGCGCAGCCGGACCGCCCGTGGTCAGGGTTGGTCGCAGGGGAGGAGAGAGATTTGCTTAGTTGCAGGCGCCGCCGGGGCAGGAACCGGCGCCGTAGCCGCCGCCCATCATGCCGCCACGGGGACCGTAGCCGCAGTCGCCGTAGCCGCCGCCCATGCCGCCGCGATGGTAGCCGCGGCCAAAGGCCTTGATGCCGGTTTCCTTCTCCAGCTCGGCGCGCAGGGCGTCGCGCTCGGCGTTCATGGTGGTGCGCAGCTTGGCGATGTCGGCGATGAGGGACTGGATGTCGGAGCGCTCAGCCTTGCCGGACTGGCTCAGGGCCTGCAGCTCGGTGTGCTTGGCCCAGATCTGGTCGCGCAGCTCCTGGAGCTTCACATGGTGCTTGTCCAGGATCTTGTTCACGGCGGCCTGCTTCTCCGGGCTCAGGGCGGCGTTGGGGTCGCCCGCGGGGCCGCGGCCACCGCGGGGGGCGGCGAAGGCGAAAGCGGACATGGAAACCAGAGCCACCAGAGCCACTGCGGTAACGAAACGCTTCTTCATGACGGAATCCTCCAGATTTGCCGCCGCCGGGGGGGTGCGTGCGGCTTGTGTTTGCCGGAAGATGAGCAGGAGTCGTGCCAAGTGTGTAAGTGATGTTATCTCGGTGGTTTGTCTGAAATGTGTGCGCGAGTTTTGTGCAAGCGGATGCACTTGCGTTGCACATGGACAGGCGCGCCATGTGCAGCGGGGCGGGAGTTGTGCAAGAAGCTCAGCGGGTCAGGCCCAGCCAGGAATCCAGGCCGCAGGCCCGGCAGCGGGCGCAACCGGCCTTGGCGCAGCCGGGGGAGAGGGCGGCCTGCCAGCCGCGTTTCCATTCGCGCCAGAGGCAGGCGCGGTCCACGCCGATGTCCACCACCTCCCAGGGGAAGGGCTCCTCCTCGGCGCGGGTGCGGTCCAGGATGTGCTCGGTCTGCTCCTGGAAGCGGCGCATGGCCTTTTTCCAGCCGCCCTCGCTGGCGGCCAGGCGCACCAGTTCGAAGGTCTCCTCCCCCCCGCGCGAGAGCACGCCCTGCAGCCGGGCCTGGAAGGGCGCGTCCACCTGCAGGGCCACGCCGCGCAGGTTCTTGGTCATGTCCTTCAGGCGCTTCTGCGTGGCCAGCAGGGCTTCCTCGCTGGCCATGGGGGCCCATTGCATGGGGGTGAAGGGCTTGGGCACCAGGCTGCTGGCCCCCAGGGTGATGCGCATGAACTCGCGGGTGCGCCCGCCGTGCCCGGCGTCGCGGGCGGCCACCACGCGGCCCAGGAATGCCTCAAGCTCGTCGTAGTCCTCCGGGGTTTCCCAGGGCCAGCCCACGATGAGGTACAGGCGCAGGTGGTTCACCCCCAGCCGGGCGCAGCGCTCCACGGCATCCAGGAAAATTTCGGCGTCCAGGCGCTTGTTGGCGGCCTTGCGCAGGCGCTCGCTGGCTCCTTCCAGGGCCAGGGTGATGGTGCGGATGCCGCACTCGCGCAGGAAGCCCAGCAACTCCTCCGTCAGACCGGCGGCGCGCAGGCTGGAGAGCGAGAACTTGGTCTTGCGGGCGTGCAGCCAGCGCAGGAAGGGCATGAGTTCGTCCCAGTCGGTGAGCGCGGTGCCCACCAGGCCCACCTTCATGGGCGCGCCTTCCTCGACCAGGGCCTGGAGGTCGGCCATGCGCGCGTGGCGCGGCGGGCGGTACACGAACCCGGCGGCGCAGAAGCGGCAGGCGTGCGGGCAGCCCCGGTTGACCTCCAGCAGCATGGCGTCCGGAAAGGCCGACTGCGGGCCGGTGAAGCAGGAGGCCACGGGCGTGGCCAGCAGGGTGGAGTCGGCGGAGTCGAGCGCCACGACGCGGCGCACGGGCGTCTTGGACAGGCCGGGCACGTAGAGTCCGGGCGTGTCGGCCACGCTTTTCAGGAACTCGCCCTTGGGCACGCCGTCGTACACGGCGCGCTTGAGCTTCAGGCAGAATTCGACCAGCCCGGCCTCGGCCTCGCCCACCCAGAAGGCGTCGGCCAGCGGCGCCAGGGGAGCGGGGTTGAGGAAGGCCACGGGTCCTCCCACCAGGATCAGCGGATAATCCGGGCGTTGGGGGGGGGAGGGGGGGGCGCGCCCCCCCCCCGGCGGCC
>JAEXRD010000043.1 GCA_023438245.1 Pseudomonadota bacterium
GCACTGGCTCGCCCGGGCCCTGTACCGTTTGAGCCGCGCCCTGGACAAGGCCTTCCCCTCCCGCGTGGAGGCCCGGCGCAAGGCCCGCAAGGCGCTGAAGCATTCCGACGCCGTCCGCTTCGCCGACACCTACCACGGCAAGGTCATTCCGCACGAGGAGGCCACCCGCCTGGTCAAGATCGGGCGCGAGGTGCGCGTCACCGCGCCGGAAAGCGTGGTGCCCTACAAGCTGGCCCGCGACATCATCCTGAAGAATCCGGACCACATCGTGGTCTTCGACTGCCCGTGCCGGGCCTCGCGCAAGAATCCCTGCACGCCCATGGACGTGTGCATGGTCATGGGCGAGCCCTTCGCGGGCATGGTGCTGGAGCACCACCCCGGGCGCTCCCGGCGCATCACCCAGGACGAGGCCGTGGGGATCCTGAAGGCCGAGCACGCGCGCGGCCACGTGCACCACGCCTTTTTCAAGGACGTGGCCCTGAGCCGCTTCTACGCCATCTGCAACTGCTGCTCCTGCTGCTGCGGGGCCATGGCCGCCCAGCGCAACGGGGTGGAGATGCTGGCCAGCTCCGGCTATGTGGCGCGGGTGGACGCCGAGAAATGCGTGGGCTGCGGCAACTGCGTGCAGTACTGCCAGTTCGGCGCGCTCAAGGCCCGCGACCGCGCGCTGCAGATCAAGGGCGCGCGCTGCATGGGCTGCGGGGCCTGCGTGTCCAAGTGCCCCAAGCAGGCGCTCTCCCTCCAGGCCGACCCCTGCCGGGGCATGCCGCTCCTGATCGAGGAACTGGCCGCCAAGACCGGGCAGCCCGGGCAGAACATCCAGTAGTCCCAGCACATTCCGGGCGGGAGGTCCGCCGTGGCGAACCTGCCGGACGAATCCTCGCACAAGTCGCGCAGCCTGCGCGCCGTGGCGCTCATCGAGCTGGCCAAGGGTGCGGTGGTGCTGCTGGCGGGCGCGGGGCTCATTTCGCTCATCCACCGCGACGTGGGCCTGGTGGCCGAGGAACTGGTGCGTTTTGCCCACCTCAACCCCGCCAGCGGCACCCCGCACATCTTCGTGGAGACCGCCGCCCGGCTCACCGACGCCCGCCTGTGGCTCCTGTCCGCCGGGGCGCTGGCCTACGCGCTGGTGCGCTTTGCGGAAGCCTGGGGCCTGTGGCGCGCCCGCGCCTGGGCCGAGTGGTTCGGCGCGCTGGCCGGGGCGCTGTACATCCCCTTTGAGATCCTGGAACTCATCCGCAAGCCGGGCTGGACCATCGCCGCCGTGCTGGCCTCCAACGTGGCCGTGGTTGGGGTGCTGGCCCTGGCGCTTCTGCGACGCCGCAAAAGCTCAGAAGCCTGAGTCCGGGAGGGGTTCCGGTACTCAGGCTTCCTGGGCTGGAAACTGGACGCTCTTGTCTGGACTGGACTGGCTTTGTCTTGTCTTCCTTGTCTTGTCTGGCTGGTCGAGATGCTGCCGACGCGGGGCGCGGGACGCAAGGCCTTTCGCGCGCCCCGCCTCGGCGGCGAGGGGGCTTGGTTAATCCCAGGTCACGCCGCCGGGGATGTCGGAGACCGTCTGCTGGTTCACGCGGTTCAGCTCGGCCTCCAGGTACTGCACGCGGGCGCTCAGCGCTGCGATGCGGGCCTCGTCCGCGCTGGGGGCGCTGGCGGCCTCGGCAATGGCGGGGCCTGAGGCGGCGGTCGGGGCGGCGGAAAGGCTGCGGTCCACCTTGTTGCAGGCGGTGGAGATGAACAGCATCACGAAGAACAGGAGTCGGATGCAGGCAAGGCTCACGCGATTCATATGTTCCTCCAGGGGCGCTAAGGGGGGGCGCCTCCCAATTGCGTTGGTTTGGTTTTGTTCCGTCGGGAGCCCCCGGATCCAAGGAGTTCCCGCCTCGACGGATGGACAATGCCCACGGCTGCGCCCCTTGTAAATGTGGATGTTTTTAAGTAAGCCTTCGGATGAGACGAAGGCTCAGGCCTGCTTCCCCTGGTTCGCGAAGGCTGCCAAAGCACCCGGAGTATCCCGCAATGCCCTTTGATTTGACCGATTTACGCCTGTATCTGCATGTGGTGGAAAGCGGCAGCATCACCGCCGGGGCGGAGCGTGCCTTCATGGCACTGGCCTCGGCCAGCGCGCGCATCCGCAACATGGAAGACATGCTGGGCGTGAAGCTGCTCACGCGGGGACGCCGGGGCGTGCAGCCCACCGAGGCCGGGGCCGCGCTGGTGCGCCACGCCCACAGCATCATGCAGCAGTGGGAACGCATGGTGGGCGACGTCAGCCAGTACGCCCACGGGCTCAAGGGCCACGTGCGCCTCTTGTGCAACACCGCCACCATCACCGAGTTCCTGCCCGAGGTCCTGAGCCCCTACCTCACCGCGCACCCCAACGTGGGCATCGACATCCACGAGCGCCTGAGCGCCGAGATCGTCCAGGACCTGCTGGAGGACAAGGCCGACGTGGGCGTGGTGGCCAAGAACACCGACGTGGGCGAACTGGAGACCTTCCCCTTCCGCACGCTCAAGCTGGTGCTCGTCGTCTCGCCCAAGCACGCCCTGGCCCAGCGCGCCAGCATCTCCTTCGCCGAGACCCTGGACCACGACTTCGTGGGCATGGCCGAGGGCAGCTCCATCCAGAAATACCTGGAGGCCCACGCCGCCAAGGCGGGCAAGCGCCTGAACTACCGCGTGCGCCTGCGCGGGTTCATGGCCGTGTCGCGCCTGGTGGAAAGCGGCGTCGGCATCGCCATCATCCCCGAAACCGCCGCCCGGCGCTGCATGGAAACCATGGACCTGCGCACCGTGGCGCTCACCGATATCTGGGCCACGCGCCAGCTGATGCTGTGCGTGCGCGCCTACGACCGCCAGCCGCTGCACGTGCGCGAACTCATCGACCTCATCAAAGAACCCGCGCCGCAACCGGAACCGTAGCCTCCGGCGGCCAGGGGGCCTCGTGCTCGGGGCTCCGCCCCGAACCCGGCCAGGGGGCCTCGCGCCCCCTGGACC
>JAEXRD010000055.1 GCA_023438245.1 Pseudomonadota bacterium
AGCGCGGTGTCGCGGTCCTCCATGTCGTGGGGCGCGGCCAACAGCGGGCGCAGGCGACCGGGGCCGGGACCGCCCGCGGCGCGCAGGGCGTAGGTCCAGGCGCGTTCGGCCAGGGCAGGGGTGTCCAGCATGGCGCAGGCGGTCAGCAGGGCCTCGATGGTGGCCGGGCCGGGCTGGCCCGCGCCCTGGGCCTCCTCGCCGTTCTTTTCCGGATCAGGCGCGGCCCCGGGCGTGGCGCTGGCCAGGGTGCGGGAAATGGCGTCCGGCAGCGGGCCGGCCAGGATGGCCTCGCGCAGGGGCGGGGCCAGCTGCGCCCCGGATTCGGCCAGGGCCTTGAGGAACTGGAGCTGCTCGCGCACTTCCGCCTTGCCCGGCGCGGGCAGCAGGCTCTTGAGCCAGGCGGCGTACTGCCGGTCCTGGGCCGGGCAGTCCTGGAGCAGCTCGTTGAGCGCGGCCAGGAAGTCCCGCTGGGGCAGGGTGGTGAGCACCGGGCCGATCTGGGCCAGGGGCAGGGTGCGCCCCTGCACGAACAGCGAGGCCAGGGCGCGGCCGAAGCGGCCCATGCCGAAGAGCGTGTGCAGGGTGCGCTGCACCAGCGAGGTCTCGCGCAGGGTGCGCGCCAGCACCAGCAGCCGCAGGGCGCAATCGGCCATGAGCGCCTGGTCCTCGGGCCCCAGGCGGCGGGCATCGCCCAGAGAGGCCAGGCCGCCCAGCAGGCCGGGCAGGGCCTTGAGCACGCGCAGCCGGTCCGCGCCGCCCATGGCGCGGAGTGTAGCTGCCAATTCCGGGAGGAGTGCGCTCATGTCATCAGCCTATAGCCAGGATCGCGCCGGGAGTCGAGACTTCCGGCCCCGCGACGGGGCGGCCTAAGCCCCGGCGGCGGAAAACGCCGCGTCCACCATGGCCTGGGCCTCGGCCTTCAGCCGGTCCAGGTGCTCCCTGCCCAGGAAGCTCTCGGCGTAGATCTTGTAGATGTCCTCGGTGCCGGAGGGGCGCGCGGCGAACCAGCCGTTCCTGGTCACCACCTTGAGCCCGCCGATGGAGGCCCCGTTGCCCGGCGCGCGGGTCAGCTTGGCCTCGATGGCCTCGCCCGCCAGGGTGTCGGCCCGCACCATCTCCGGGGTCAGGGTCTTGAAGGCGGCCTTCTGGACCGGGCTGGCCGGGGCGTCCATGCGCTCGTACACGGGGCTGCCGTATTTGGCTTCCAGCCCGGCGTACAGCTCGCCGGGGTCCTTGCCGGTCACGGCGGTGATCTCCGCGGCCAAGAGGCCCATGATGATGCCGTCCTTGTCCGTGGTCCACACGCTGCCGTCGCGCCGCAGGAAGCTCGCGCCCGCGCTCTCCTCGCCGCCGAAGCCGTAGGAGCCGTCGATGAGGCCGTCCACGAACCATTTGAAGCCCACGGGCACCTCGCTGACGCGCCTGCCCAGGCCCGCGGCCACGCGGTCGATCATGGAGCTGGACACCAGCGTCTTGCCCACGGCGGCGTCGGCGCGCCAGCCGGGCCGGTGGGTGAACAGGTAGTCCACGGCCACGGCCAGGTAGTGGTTGGGATTGAGCAGGCCGTGGCTGCGGGTGACGATGCCGTGGCGGTCGAAGTCCGGGTCGTTGCCGAAGGCCACGTCGTAGCTGTCCTTGTGGCCGATGAGGCCCTGCATGGCCCAGGGCGAGGAGCAGTCCATGCGGATCTTGCCGTCCTTGTCCACGGTCATGAAGGAGAAGGTCGGGTCCACCACGGGATTGACCACGGTGAGGTCCAGGCCCCAGCGCCGGGCGATGGGCTCCAGGAAGGCGATGCCCGAGCCGCCCAGCGGGTCGGCCCCGATCTTCAGCCCCGCGCGGGAGATGGCCTCCATGTCCAGCACCGCGCCCAGGTCGTCCACGTAGGGGCCGACGTAGTCGTGCAGGCGGGTGGTGGGCGCGGCCAGGGCCTTCTTCAGCTCCAGGCGCTTCACGCCCTTCAGGCCCGCGCGCAAAAGCTCGTTGGCGCGGTCCTGGATGGCCTTGGTGACGCCGGTGTCCGCCGGGCCGCCCTCGGGCGGGTTGTACTTGAAGCCGCCGTCCTGGGGCGGATTGTGCGAGGGGGTGACCACCACGCCGTCGGCGCGGGGGCGGCTGGCGTCGCGGTTGTGGGCCCTGTTGTGGGTCAGGATGGCGTGGGAAATGACGGGGGTGGGGGTGAAGCCGCCGCCCTGCTGGATCACCGTGGTGAC
Source organism: Pseudomonadota bacterium (assembly GCA_023438245.1). Taxonomy (GTDB): domain Bacteria; phylum Desulfobacterota; class Desulfovibrionia; order Desulfovibrionales; family Desulfovibrionaceae; genus Humidesulfovibrio. The sequence continues at coordinate 2,214 of JAEXRD010000055.1, forward strand.
GCCGTTGGCCGCGAAGACCTCCAGCGCGGCGTTCTGGGCCGGGGCCGACAGGGCGTGGGTGTCCATGCCCATGTAGAGCGGGCCGGTGATGCCCGCGGCGGCGCGGTGCTCGCAGATGGCCTGGCTGATGGCCAGGATGTGGTCCTCGTTGAAGCTGCCCGCGCCGGAGCTGCCCCGGTGGCCGCTGGTGCCGAAGCTCACGGCCTGGGCCGGGTTGGCCGGGTCGGGCTTCACGGCGAAAAAGTCGTCCAGCAGCCGGGGAATGTCGGCGAGGATGTCCTTGGGGGCGGGCTTGCCCGCCAGGGGATGGACGGCCATGGCTGTCTCCTGGTTATGTTCCGCGGCTAGCCGCGCTGCTGGCTGCACTCGGCCATCTTCCTGTCCATCTCGCGCAGGCGGGCGGCCAGTATCTCGCAGAACACCTTGTAGAACGCGGCCTGCACGGCCACGCGGTCCTGGTCCTTCAGGCGGTCGAAAATGGAGGCGTCCATGCCCAGGCACACGGTGGGGGCCAGCGCCGTCACCGTGGCCGAGCGCGGGCTGCCGTCGATGATGCCCATCTCGCCGAACACGTCGCCCAGGCGGCGCAGCCTGCCCAGCTCCAGGCCGCGGTGGACGATGCCCACCTCGCCCTGCACCAGGAAGTAGACCCAGCTGTCGTAGGTGCCTTCCTGGATGATGGTCTCGCCGGGCTCGTACTTGCGCAGCTTGGACACGCGCACCACCTCGGCCACCTGGCGCTCGTCCAGCAGGGCCAGGGCGGGCAGCTTGCGCATCTGCTCGATGGCCTCGGCGTTGTCGGGGTCGAATCGGAGTTCCTTCATGCAATCCTCAATGCTGATCGTCCTCTGTGCATCTTGCATGAAAACCCCCGCGCGGGCACGGCCGGGGGTTCACGGGGCCGCGGGGGGCGGAGGGGGTCAGGCCGAGGCCAGCCGCAGGGCCGCGTCGGCATAGTGGCGGCGGGTCTCCGGCGGGAAGGGCAGGGCCTCGTCCGCGGCCAGCATGGCGTAGGCCCGGGCCACCTCCTCGCGCGTCAGCTGCGCGTTCTCCCGCCGCCAGGCGGGCGCGCCGGTGCGCAGCAGCGTTGCGGCAAGGGCCAGAACGCTGCGGGCGCGGGCCTGGGCGCTGTGCAGCAGCCGGGCCTTCTTCTGGCCGTTGGCGGCGATCTCGGCCAGCCGGGGCGAGGCGAGCGCCTCCAGCGCGGTGCGGGCGGCGGCGGCCGCGTCGCCGCGCGGATAGGTGAGCATGTCGCGGCCCGGCTCGAACAGCTCGCACAGGCCGTTGTCCGTGGCCTCGGTGAGCACCGCCGCCCCGCAGCTCATGGCCTGGAACAGGCGGTAGTTCAGCTCGCCCACGGCGCTCTGGTTCAGCACGATGCGGCTGCGGCCGAACACCGGTGCGTAGTCGCCGGTCAGGTGCACCAGCGGCGCGCACCGGCGGAAGGCCTCCAGGAAGGGCCTGCGTCCGGGGTTCAGCGGCGGGTCGAGCGTGCCCACGAAGCTCACCGGGATGTCGCGTTCGGCCCCCCGGTCGTAGTCCAGCTCCGGGTCGCAGAACAGCGGCAGCCACTGGGCCGGGCGCGGCAGGCGCGGGTCCTGGAACAGGCGCAGGTAGTCGCGCTGAGCCACCAGCACGGCGTCGAAGCAGGCGCTGTAGGGCACGTGCCAGGGGTTGCAGTATTGGTCCACCGAGAGGCCGATGACCGCGCCGGGCAGGGTCTCCAGCCCCATGACCCAGGGCGGGCGGCACAGGTCGCACCAGAACGCCAGGTCCGGGCGGAAGCCGCGGGAATCCAGCAGCTCCCACAGGGCGCGGGTGGACAGCGGTTCGGAAAGCGGCACGTCGCAGTCCGGCGAGGGGCCGATGGCGAGCACCTCATGTCCCAGGGCGCGGAAGGCCGGGACGAGATGCAACCCTTCGAGGTTGAGAATGCGCATGCCGTTCCTCCGTCTGGTTCGGAACCGGATGCGGTTGCGCCAGGGGGAGCGGGCGCGGAAATTGGCCCCAGCCTATCCGCTGCGTGGAATTATTGCAAGGGCTTGGCTGATTGGGTGAGCTGGCCCAGGGCCCGGATGCGCTCCAGCACGGGCGGGTGGCTGGCGGAGAGCAGCACCGTGAGCGGGTGCGCGGTGATCTCGGCCAGGTTGTCCGCCGAGAGCCGGGCCAGGGCCAGGACCAGCCCCTCGCCGTCTCCGGTGAGGCGCGCGGCGAAGGCGTCGGCCTGGAACTCGTGGCGGCGGGAGAGCGCGCCCATGGCCACTCCAAGGGCCAGCGACACCGGCCCGAAGAACAGGCTGAAGGCGGCCATGGCCCCGTGCGCCCCCGCGCCGCGCAGGCCCAGCCCGGCGGGGATCTCCGGATATTGCAGGAACAGCGCCAGCAGGCCGAAGAGCAGCCCCAGCTGGAGCACCCCGGCCCCCAGCCGCAGGGGGATGTGCCCCAGGCGCGCGTGCCCCATCTCGTGGGCCAGCACGGCCACCACCTCGCGGTCCGGGTGGCGCTGGAGCAGCGTGTCGTAGAGCGCGATGCGCCGCCTGCGCCCGAATCCGGCGAAGAAGGCGTTGGCCTTGGTGCTGCGGCGCGAGCCGTCCATCACCGAGATGTCGGAGAGCTCGAAGCCGCTGGCCCTGGCGGTGTTCTCCAGCGCCGTGCGCAGCGGCCCCGGCCCCAGCGGGGTGAAGGTGTTGAACAGCGGCAGGAGCCAGGACGGGGCCACGTGCTGCAGCCCCACCAGGGCCAGGGCGCACACCGCCCAGCTGGCCAGCCACGCCCCCGGACCGTAGGTGCCGAACAGCCACAGCGCCGCGCCCAGCAGCGGCCCGCCGATGAGCGCGGCCAGGGCCAGGGTCTTGAGCCTGTCCCCCACGAAGGTGCCCGGGCTGGTGGTGCCGAAGCCGAAGCGCCGCTCCAGGCCGAAGGTTCCGGCGATGTCGAAGGGCAGCCCGGCCAGGAAGCTCAACAGCCCCAGCAGGGCGAAGAAGGCCAGCCCGGCGGCGGTGTCGCCCAGGCCCAGCAGGGCCGCGCACTCCCGGCCCAGGCCCTCGGCCCAGGCCAGCCCGCCCGCCACGAGGAAGGCGCAGGTCAGCAGCAGTCCGGCCAGGTCCTGGGCGTTGGCCAGGCGGGCGCGGGCCAGGGAGTAGTCGCGCGCGGCGGCCAGGCGCTCCAGCTTGAGCACCTCGGCCAGGCCCGCGGCCATGTCGCCCGCCAGTTCGGCGGGCAGATCGGGTATGGGCCTGCGCACGTTCAGCACGCGCGCGGTCACGCCGAGCAGGGTCTCGGCGGCGAGCAGGGTCAGGCACAGGGCCAGAACGGGCGTCATCATGGGCGGCATCCCTCCGGGGCGTTTCGGCCACTGCGTAGGGGTAGCCCCACGCCGCCGCCGCGTCAACGCCAACGTGATCGCGCATGCTCGCGGACTTGCTAACGTTGCCGCGCTGGGGTAGTGCGTAGAAGCTTGCACAAAACGCCGCGCGCGCCTCCCCGGCCGGGGGCGCCGGAGGGACGCATGGACGCCAGCCCGAAAGCCGTACGCGAACACATCTCCCGCACCAAGTTCTATACCCAGCGCGGCGACATCCTGCGGGCCATGCGGGCCCTGGCGCAGTCCATGGGGCTCCTGGCCACGGGCAAGATCGTGGGCCGCGAGCGCATCGAGATCGGCATATTCCTGGAGGAGGCCGTGCGCCTGCTGGCCGACCAGGACATGATGAAGCGGCTTTTGCCCGGGGGCCTCAAGTACGCCAAGGGCAAGGAGCGCGAGGTGGCCGTCCAGCTCACGCGCATGGCCGACGCCCTGGAGGAGGCCATGCGCAAGCGCCGCGTGGAGGAGCGCCGCAAGCGGCTCGTGGAGCTGGACGAGATCATCCTGGGCGCGCAGGACCAGCTGCGCGAGAAGGCGCCGCTGGAGGCCCGCCGCCTGTTCCGCAAGGCCATGGAGCAGTTCGGGGAGGAGCCCGGCCTGCCCGTGGACATCGGCACCCGGCTGTTCATGGCCGGCCTGGCGCAGGAGTCCATGGAGTATTTCCAGAAGGGCATGGAGCTCAACCCGGGCGATCCGCGCCCCTACAACTACCTGTCGCAGTGCCATGAGATCCTGGGCGAGGCGGACAAGGCCGAGGAGATGATCCGCACCACGCTGCGGCGCTTCGGCCCCAACGAGGGGCTGTACGTGCGCCTGGGCAAGGCCGCGCTGGCCCGCCGCAACTGGGACGAGGCCCTCAATTGCGCCCAGGGCGCGCTGGCCATCAACCCCATCAACGACGAGGCCCACCGCATCGGCGCCGAGGCCAGCACCCGCGTGTACGGCAACCCCAAGGGCTACCTGAGGAGCGAGGCCAAGGAGCCCGGAGCGGCCCAGCCCCGGCCCCAGGCCGCCCCGGCCAAGGAGATCAAGCTCGATTTCTAGGCCCCGGGGCAAGTCTTTGCTTGACACGGGGCGCAGCCATGCCTAGTTAGCAGCGTCCGGGCACGAGCCCGGCGCGGCAAACGTGCTTGAGAGACGAGGCCCATGCTGCAGGCCCGTCGCACATCCCTCCTGCTCATATCTGCCGAAGCGCACCCCCTGTCCCCGCCGAGCCAACCTCGCTCCACGGCCAGCAGCATCCGCCGCCAGGTCCGCTCCGTACCCGCCGCAAACGCTGGCGACTTTCGTCGCGTTGGGCCGCATTTCCAACCCAAGGATCTACTTTGACTTTCGACGCCTTTGATCTCCCGTCTCCCATTCCCAGCAACATCAAGGCCCTGGGCTACGTCAGCCCCACCCCCATCCAGGAGCGCGCCGTGCCCGCCGGGCTCACCGGCCGCGACCTCATGGGCCTGGCCCAGACCGGCACCGGCAAGACCGCCGCGTTCCTGCTGCCCATCCTCTCCCGCCTGCTGAAGAACAAGCCCAAGCACGGCGACCGCCGCAACGTGCGCGCGCTGATCCTGGCCCCCACCCGCGAACTGGCCGAGCAGATCTTCGAGTCCGCCACGGCGCTTTCGCGCAACAGCGGCCTGCGCTGCACCACCGTGTACGGCGGCGTGGCCATGAGCCGCCAGCTCAACGCCCTGCGCCAGGGCGTGGACCTGGTGGTGGCCTGCCCGGGCCGCCTGCTGGACCACATGGGCCAGCGCACCGTGGACCTGCGCAAGGTCGAGGTGCTGGTGCTGGACGAGGCCGACCAGATGTTCGACATGGGCTTCCTGCCCGGCATCCGCCAGATTCTGGCCGCCCTGCCCAAGGAACGCCAGACCATGCTCTTCTCGGCCACCATGCCCGACGCCATCCGCACCCTGTCCGCGGAGTGCCTGACCGACCCCGAGACCGTGAGCGTGGGCCACGACGCCCCGGCCAGCACCGTCTCCCACGCCATCTACCCCGTGAGCCAGCACCTCAAGACCCGCCTGCTGCAGGAACTGCTGGAGCGCAACCAGAAGGGCTCGGTGCTGGTGTTCACCCGCACCAAGCACCGCGCCAAGCGCCTGGCCGAGACCCTGGCCAAGAGCGGCCATTCCGCCGCCGCCATCCAGGGCAACCTCTCCCAGAACCAGCGCAAGGCCGCCATGGACGGCTTCCGCTCGGGCCGCTACCGCGTGCTCGTGGCCACGGACATCGCCGCCCGCGGCATCGACGTGAACC
>JAEXRD010000098.1 GCA_023438245.1 Pseudomonadota bacterium
AAGTTCCCCCGCCCTCCCCCGATACTCTCTAGCCTACCTCATACGTCTCAGCCCAGTCTTGGCCCAGCGCCGCGGGCAGCAGGTTCATGGCCCGCACGGCCATGTGCTGGTGGGGTTCGTTCCAGACCAGGATGTTGAGGCAGCAGTAGTCCTGGGGCAGGGCGAGGGCGGACTGGAAGGGGATGGAGAGCAGCCGGCAGAGCATGGCGAGATTCAGCCCCGCGTGGGCCACGGCCAGGGTCACGGAATCGTTGTGGGACAGGGCGGAGCGGGCGTGCGCGATAAGCGCGGGCAGCCCCCGGTCGGCCAGGTCAGTGAAGTTTTCGCCCCCGGGCGGGCGGAAGTGGGCCAGGTCCGAGCCGCGGGTTTCCCACTGGCCGGGGTAGCGTTGGCGGACCTGCGAGGGGTAGAGGCCCTGCCAGTCGCCCAGGCAGATCTCGCGCAGGGCGGGCGTGGTGTGCAGGGTGGGGGCCGGGGAGAGGGCGGAGAGCGCGATCTGCGCGGTCTCGACGCTGCGGGAGAGCGTGCTGGCCAGCGCGCGGCGGATGGGCAGTCCGGCCAGGACGGCGGCGGCCTGCGCGGCCTGGGCGCGGCCCGTGTCGTCCAGCGGCAGGTCGCGGTCGCCCACGAACCGGCGCGAGGGATGCGCGCTCGGCGGTGTGTCCGTGCGCGTGTCCGGATCGGTGGGTTCCTGCACGATCTGGCCGTGCCGCATGAGCAGGACCACGACGGAGTCGCGCGGGCGGACTGGGTCGCAGGATTTCGGCATGCCGGAACGCTAGCCCAGGCCGGTTCCCTCTGGCAAGGCCCCAGTCCCGGCCTCGGGCATTCGTTTTTGGCAAGATTTTGGTCGGCCGGACCGGACCGGGCAGGCATTCCGCGCAATTTCGGCAGAATTTTTCACCACAATTTCGTCGCAAAAGGCGTGCTGTATACAATTTTGTTAGAACGCGGTGCATTTTTGTCTTTCATCACGACGAAAATGTGGCTACAAGGGCCGGGCCGCCAGCGGGGTGGGCGGCGCTTCTCCCTTTCCGGCTGGCGTGCGCGGGGCGGGAGTCCCTCACACGGCCCCAAGCAAGGGAGAGTCACATGATTCAGGCGGGAGACACCGCATTCGTCCTGGTGAGCGCGGCCCTCGTGCTCTTCATGACCCCGGGCCTAGCCCTGTTCTACGCGGGCATGGTGCGCGGCAAGAACGTCCTTGGCACCATCATGCAGAGCTTCTTCATGATCGCCCTCATCAGCATGGAGTGGGTGGCCCTGGGCTATTCCATGAGCTTCGGCCCCTCCGTGGCCGGGTTCACCGGCGACCTCTCCTGGGCCTGGCTCATGGGCGTGGGCGCGGCCCCCAACGCGGACTACGCCGCCACCATCCCCCACCTGGTGTTCATGATCTTCCAGTGCATGTTCGCGGTCATCACCCCGGCGCTCATCACCGGGGCCTTTGCCGAGCGCGTGCGCTTCGCCCCGTTCCTGATCTTCAGCCTGCTCTGGTCCATCCTGGTGTACAACCCCGTGTGCCACTGGGTCTGGGGCGCGGGCGGCTTTCTCAAGGCCGCCGGGGTGGTGGACTTCGCGGGCGGGCTGGTGGTGCACCTGACCTGCGGCACGGCGGCCCTGGCCTCGGTGCTCATCGTGGGCCCCCGCAAAGACTATGGCCGCACGCAATTCTTCCCGCACAGCCTGCCGCTGACGCTCTTGGGCACCGGCATGCTCTGGTTCGGCTGGTTCGGTTTCAACGGCGGCAGCGCGTTGGCGGCCGACGGCGTGGCCGCCACGGCCTTCGTGGCCACCCACCTGGGCGGCATGGCGGGCATGTTCATGTGGACCGTGCTGGAGTGGAAGCACCGCGGCAAGCCCACCACCCTGGGCGCGGCCTCCGGCGCGGTGGCGGGCCTGGCCACCATCACCCCCGGCGCGGGCTTCGTGGCCCCCTGGGCGGCCATCGTCATCGGACTGGTGGCGGGCGCGGCCTGCTACCTGGGCGTGCTGGCCAAGGCCCGGCTGGGCTACGACGACAGCCTCGACGTGGTGGGCATCCACGGCCTGGGCGGGCTCATCGGCACGCTCCTGGCGGGCCTGTTCGCCACCAAGGCCGTGAACGCCGCGGGCGTGGACGGCCTGCTGTACGGCAACGTGAGCCAGCTGGGCGTGCAGGCTTACGGCGTGGTCGTGGTGGGCGCCTACGCCCTGGTCGTGAGCTGGATTCTGCTCAAGGCCGTCAACGCGTTCATGCCGCTGCGCATGCCGCTGGACGCCGAGGCCCAGGGCATGGACCTGGTGGAGCACACCGAGACCGCCTACAGCGACTAGCCCCTGCGGTAGCGCTTTTCAGCCCCCGGACCGGACGCCAGCGCCGGGCCGGGGGCTTTCGTTTTGCCGTCACGCCTAGGCGTAGCGGATCAGCTTCCAGGTCACCGCCTTGTTCGCGTACGGGGGCATGGTGTTGCCCTTGGCGATGGGCGCGGTGGTGGAGGGGGTGCCGATCACCTCCCACACACCGGATTCGGGACACTTTTCGCCAGTCTTCGCCGTTGTGCCGAGAGGATGCTTGGACATATCGAACCTCCAATATTGTTTCTGCGACCATGCTGGCGGAGCAAAGAAATGTCAAGGCAAATATTGAATTATATGTAATCGTGCAGACGGACACCGGTGTGCGTTGACCGCGCCGCGCGGCGCATGCATAGGGTGGCGGTACCGAGCCCGAACCCATCCCCGTGAAGGAGGACGATCATGGACAAGAATCTTCTGGCCCAGCGCGAGAGGCAGGCCCAGCTCATCATCAAGAACCTGAACCGCCGCCGCATGGCGGGCAGCTTCGTGGCCAGCGCCGCCGAGGTGACGGACGCGGTGCTCGCGCTCATCCCCAGCCCGGCCAAGGTCATCCGCTGCGGCAGCGAGTCCTGCGGCAGCCTGGGCCTGTGGAAGGCCATCGCCGACAAGCCCGGCGTGACCCTGCTGGACCCCTACCAGCCGGGGCTGACCAAGGAGGAGGCCCTGGGCTTGCGCCGCCAGGGGCTGCTTTCTGACGTCATGGTGGCCAGCACCAACGCCATCACCCTGGACGGGCGGCTGGTGAACCTGGACGGCACGGGCAACCGCGTGGGGGCCATGACCTTCGGCCCCACCAAGGTGGTGCTGGTGGTGGGCATGAACAAGGTGGCCTGGGACCTTGAGGCCGCGTACGCCCGCGTGCGCACCGTGGCCGCCCCGGCCAACAACATCCGCCTGGCCGAGGCCTACGGCCTGAAGAACCCCTGCGTGCAGGACGGCCGCTGCCACCAGTGCATGAGCGAGACCAAGATCTGCAACATCTGGAGCGTCATCGAGGGCTCCGCCGTGCAGGACCGCATCCATGTGGTGCTGGTGGGCGAGGACTTGGGATTCTAGCAGCCCGCAGATGCTGGGCGAACGCCAACAAAAAAGGCCCCTTGCGGGGCCTTTTCCATTTTTGTAGAAAGCGAGGGAGCTACTCGGGGAAGTGCACCTGCACCTGCTCCTGGTCGTCCACGCGGGCCTTGATCTCGCCGATGACGAAGCCGGGCACGTCCATGGCCGTGAGCCGGTTCATGATGTCCTCGGCGGTGTCCTTCTTGGCGATGAGCACGTAGCCGATGCCGGTGTTGAAGATCTGGAGCATTTCCGGCCAGGACAGCCCGCCCTCGTCCTTGAGCCACTGGAACACCGGCTGCACCGGCCAGGAGCCGAAGCGCACGTGGGCGGCCACGGTCTTGGGCAGCACGCGGGGCAGGTTGTCGTAGAAGCCGCCGCCGGTGATGTGGGCCATGCCCTTGATGGGCAGATCGCGCAGCAGGTTCAGCACCGGCTGCACGTAGATGCGCGTGGGGGCCATGAGCGCCTGCGCCACGGTCTGGGTGTCGCCGGGCAGGATGTCGTCGCCCTTGAGGCCGGAGGCGTCAAAAATCTTGCGCACCAGCGAGTAGCCGTTGGAGTGCGGGCCGGTGGAGGCCAGGCCGATGATCTGGTCGCCGGTGGCGATCTGCGAGCCGTCCACGATGCGGTCGTAGTCCACCATGCCCACGCAGAAGCCGGAAAGGTCGTACTCGCCGTCGGGGTAGAAGCCCGGCATCTCGGCGGTTTCGCCGCCCAGCAGCGCGGCCCCGGCCTGCTTGCAGCCCTCCACGATGCCCGCGACGACGCGCACCGCCAGGTCCGACTCCAGCTTGCCGGTGGCGAAGTAGTCCAGGAAGAACAGGGGTTTCGCGCCCTGCACCAGCACGTCGTTGACGTTCATGCCCACCAGGTCGATGCCGATGGTGTCGTGGGCGCCGAAGGCGAAGGCCAACTTGAGCTTGGTGCCCACGCCGTCGGTGCCGGAAACCAGCACCGGGTTCTGCATCCGGGTGAGGTCGGGCTTGAACAGCCCGCCGAAGCCGCCGATGCCCGAGAGCACGCCCTTGCCGTGGGTGCTGGCGGCCAGGGACTTGATGCGCTCCACAAAAACATTGGCCTCGTCGATGTTCACCCCGGCGGCCTTGTAGGCGTCGGCACGATTGGACATGGTCTGGTCTCCTTGCATGGGCTGGACAGTGAGGGCCGCGAGGCGCCGCGCTTGTGGCGTCTTCCCGGCGTGAACGGGAACTATACACCAGTGGCGGCCAGGATTCAAACCCTATTTCCGGGGCCCTGCCCGCTGGCGGCCCTGTGGCAGGGCAATTGCATGGATTTTTCCATGCGCGGATACGTCATGCTCTCGTCGCTTGTGGCCCTTCTGGCCCTGTCCACCCAGACTTTGGCCCAGGGGCCGGAGTATCGCGCCCCGGTGGAAAAGCCCAAGGCCCAGCAGGCCCCGGCTGCCCCTCCTGCGGGCGAGCAGGCCCCCCAGCCGAAATTCCCCAACAAGGACACGGCCAAGAACCGCCAGGACTACGAGATGGGCACGGACACCGGCACCATCGTCATCGGCCGCGACACGCAGACCGGGGAGGACGTGGTGCTGCACGTGCCGCCGAAGAAAACCCCGCCCCGGGAGCCGGAGCCGCCCATCGAGGTCAAGCCCGTGGTGCCGCTGATCTGGAAGAAATAGGCCCGTCTGGCCGGTCTAGCCGCCCAGGCCCTTCTCGCGGTAGAGATCCAGGTTCCACTTGAAGATGAACTTGCCCAGGCCGGTGACCTCGTCGAAGCGCAGGGGCCGCCACTGGAGCAGGTTGTCCGTGTCGATGAAGCCCTCGGCCAGGAACTCGAAGCCCAGGGCCGTCTCGCTGCTCTCCGGGTCGTGGAACAGGTTGCGCAGCACCGCCTCCACCCAGAATTGCGAGCTGGGGCCGCCCGGCTCGGCCTGGGCCTTGAAGAACAGGTTGAAGCGCTGGCCCTTGGCGATGTCCGGCAGGACTTCGCGCAGCAGCGCGCGCGCCACCAGGATCTTGGCCCCGGAGGCGGAAAAATTGTCCACCTTCACCTGCTTGGCCTTGTAGTGGTCCTGGGTCAGGGCCGGGGGCAGGCGGCGGATGTCCTTGGCCGAGTCCGGAGAAAGCCAGAGCAACAGTTCCGGGACCTTCCTGGGGTCGGCCTGCACGCGCACGCCGCGGCGCTGCTGGGCGTTGGACAGGCGTCCGGGAAAGCTCAGGGTGAAGTGCAGAAGCCCGCTGGGCCGCTGCTCGAAGTCAACGATGCTGGTGTCGAAGGTGAGGAAATGCTCGCGGCCCCTGAACTCGCGGTCGCGCACGCGGAAAAAGGCCGTCAGGCCAGCGCCCTTCCAGCGCTCCGAGGCTCCCTTCAGGCTCGACACCTCAACCGTCAGGCCGGAGACGTCGAAATCCAGCAGCGAGGCGGCCACCTCCTTGATGGTGGTCACGCCCTCGTCGAAGATGAGCTTGAGCTTGGAGCGCTGGTCGCGGACGTCGGCAAGGGTCTCCAGGATGAGCTGCCTGGTCTTGGCCTCGTCGTCCTTGTTCTTGCTCCACAACGCGCACACGCCTGGTTCACTCCCTCAGGGTTTCGGGCCGCTTCTCCGCGGGGCGGTCCCGCGGGGAAGGCTTTGCAAGTCCCGGTCCAGGCTCCCTAGTGCACCGAGGCGCTGGCGGGCTGGTTCGGGTCGCCGCTGGCGTTGAGCTTCTGCAGGTATTCCTTGACCTGGGGCATCTCGCGCCAGTTGGCGTACATCTCCAGCCATTCGTCGAAGCTGTGCGTGCGCTGGTCCAGGTAGCCCTCGTGGCCCTTGAGCCACACGCCGATGACGTACATCTCGATCTTGAAGGCCTTGCTGTCCAGCGCGCGGGTGACGACGCCCGGGCCGTACTTGGAGCCGTCGTAGCGCGCGCCGATGTAGGTGCCCACGCACTCCTGGCAGGATTCCGGGCTGATGGGCTTGTTGTTCATCATGTCGGCCAGGCTGCCCAGGTGCTCGTGCTTCTGGTACACGGCCACCAGGTCGTCGGCGGGCAGCTCCAGGGCCAGGCCGCCGTCTTTCTCCACCACATAATAGTGGCGCAGCCACTGTTCGAAAAAGAAGACCTCGACGATATCCGCCACCGCCGGGTCCAGGTACGCGAAAGCCATGGGAGACTCCTCAAATTGGGAATGTGATGTTCCGGCGCTCCGCGCCGTGGAGGGAATATTGGGCATCAAAGCGGCTGGCGTCAAGGAAGAATGCTTCCTGCCAAGGGGCGCGCCAGGTTTTTGCGCCCTTTACAAGGGTCGGGATGTGGAGTAGGAACCCCGCAATCACGGAGCGCTACAGCGCTTTTATGGAGGCTTGAATCTATGGGTAAGCACAAGAAAGTTGAGCGCATGAAGGAAATCGATCGTCGCCGCAAGCGTCGCGAGGAGCGCCTGAAGCTGCGCATCCGCGAGGCCAAGGCGGCCGCCAAGAGCAAATAGGCTCAAGTGGGTCAGCGGCGGGCGGCTTACGGGCCGCCCGGCGCATTCGTGGGCCTCGGCGACCTTCGCCGCGGCGCGAGGATCCAGGAGGAACGACCAAGATGCCGATCTACGAGTACAACTGCCGGGACTGCAAGCAGATCTTCGAGGACTGGCAGAAGGATTACGAGGAGCGCGAGCTCCCCTGCCCGGTGTGCGGCGGCCCCGCCAACCGGCTCATTTCCAGCACCTCCTTCGTGCTCAAGGGCGGGGGCTGGTATTCCAGCGGATATTCGGGCGGCGAGAGCAAGCCCGAGTCCAAGGCCGCAGCGCCCGCCGCGCCCGTCGGGACGACGACGCCCGCCACACCAGACGGCGGGGGGGCGCCCGCCCCTGGCGGCGAGAGCAAGCCCTGCGCCGGGGCGGCCTGCGCACCGGTCGCGGGCTGAAAGTAGCGGAAGAGGCAGCGAGGTCGCTGCCTTTTTCGTGTCCTCCCGCCCCGCACACGAACGTCTAAGGGAGAGGTCATGATCGAACGCTATTCCCGCCCCGAGATGGCCGGCCTGTGGACCATGGAGGCCCGCTTCGGCGCGTGGCTTGAGGTGGAGCTGGCCGTGTGCGAGGCCTGGGCCGCGCTGGGCGTCATTCCCCAGGCGGACATGGAGCGGATCCGCGCCAAGGCCGCCTTCGACGTGGAGCGCATCCTCGAGATCGAGGAGAAGACCCGCCACGACGTCATCGCCTTCCTCACCGCCGTGGAGGAGAAGGTGGGCGAGAGCGCCCGCTTCATCCACCTGGGCTGCACCAGCTCCGACATCGTGGACACGGCCAACGCCGTGCTCCTGGTGCGCGCGGGCAGGATCATCCTGGCGGACATCGACAAGGTGCTGGCGGTGCTCAGCGACATGGCCCACCAGCACAAGGACCAGCTGTGCATGGGCCGCACCCACGGCATCCACGCCGAGCCCACCAGCTTCGGCCTCAAGATGGCCGGGTTCTACGCCGAATTTTCGCGCCACAAGGCCCGCTTCGCCGACGCGCTGGAAAACATCCGCGTGGGCAAGATCAGTGGCGCGGTGGGCACCTACGCCCATCTTTCTCCTGAGTTGGAGGCCAAGGCCTGCGCCATCCTGGGGCTTGAGGCCGACCCCATCTCCACCCAGATCATCCAGCGCGACCGCTACGCCCACTACTTCACCGCGCTGGCCCTCCTGGGCGGCGGGGTGGAGCGCCTGTGCACCGAGCTTCGCCACCTGCAGCGCACCGAGGTGCTGGAGGTGGAGGAGGGCTTCGCCAAGGGCCAGAAGGGCTCCAGCGCCATGCCCCACAAGAAGAACCCCATCAGCGCGGAGAACCTCTGCGGGCTCTCCCGGCTTTTGCGCACCAACGCCCTGGCCAGCATGGAGAACATGCCGCTCTGGCACGAGCGCGACATCAGCCACTCCTCCGTGGAGCGCGTCATCATGCCCGACTGCACCATCCTGGCGGACTACATCCTGAACCGCCTGGCTGGGTTGCTGAAAAACCTGCGCGTGATTCCGGAGAACATGGCCCGCAACCTGGCCGGAAGCTACGGGCTGTATTTCTCGCAGCGCGTGCTGGTGGCCCTGCTGGACCTGGGGCTGCCGCGCCAGAAGGCCTACGAGATGGTGCAGGCCGCGGCCATGCGCTGCTGGGAGGGCAGGAAGCCCTTCCGCGACGAGGTCCTGGCCGATCCGGCCATCACGGCGCATCTGAGCCGCGAGGCCCTTGAAGAAGTGTTCGACCCCTGCTATTATCTGCGCTACGTGTCCGACATCTTCGGGCGCGTGTTCAGCCAGGCCTAGGGCCGCAAAGGCCAGGAGACCGACGACGTGGATGATCTGAAAGGCAAGCTGGCGCGCCACCTCATGACGCTGTCCTACGCCGAGGGCGAGTTCACCCTCACCTCCGGCCGCAAGAGCGACTACTACTTCGACTGCCGCCAGACCGCCCTCCACCCCGAGGGCTGCTACCTCATCGGCAAGCTGTTCCTGGAAATGCTCAAGGGTTCCGGCGCGCGCGGCGTGGCCGGCATGACCATGGGCGCCGACCCGCTGGTTTCCGGCGTGGCCGTGCTCTCGCACCTGGAGGGCTGCCCCATGCCCGCCATCATCATCCGCAAGCAGTCCAAGGGCCATGGCACCAACCAGTTCCTGGAGGGCCTGAAGAACTTCCAGCCCGGCGACACCGTGGCCCTGCTGGAGGACGTGGTCTCCACCGGCGGCACGCTGGTCACCGCGGCCGAGCGCGTGCGCGCCGCGGGCCTGAAGGTGGGCGGCGTGCTCTGCGTGCTGGACCGCGAGGAGGGCGGGCGCGAGCGCCTGGCCGAGGCGGGCCTGACCCTGCAGTCGATTTTTACCCGCAAGGAGCTCCTGGCCGCGGCCAGGGGCTGATTTTTCGCCAACGGGCGCTCCCGCCTGCTCGGCGGGATGCTGGGACGGAGCGCCGCAACCGACACGGGAACGCCTTGAGAGTCGTACGCACCGCCATACTCTGCGCCTGCCTGGCCCTGGTCCCCTGCCTGGGCCTGGCCGCCAGTCCCGCGGGCCCCTCGGGCGGCACCGCCGCGGCCTCCGGCGCCCCCGGCTGGGTCATCCAGGTCTCCTCGCACACCGCCGTGCCCGAGCTCATGATCGGCATCGACAAGGAGACCCAGACCTTCTTCATGTTCACCAGGAAGAGCCCGCTGGAGGTGTCGCGCAAGCTGCCCTGCACCACCGGCCAGGCCCCCGGCGACAAGATGCGCGAAGGCGACATGCGCACCCCCGAGGGCGTGTACTTCGTGGAGGAGAAGGTTCCCGGCAAGCTCGACTACAGCCTCTACGGCGACCACGCCTTCAGCCTGAACTACCCCAACCCCGTCGACCGCCTGAAGGGCAAGACCGGCCACGGCATCTGGATCCACGGCCGGGGCAAGCAGTTCGTGACCAACGACACGCGCGGCTGCGTGGCCCTCACCGCCCAGGACATCTCGGCCCTGAACGGCCACATCCCCTTCGGCACCCCGGTGGTCATCGCCAAGAAGCTTTCCTGGACCCGCGAGAGCGGGCCGGAGGACAAGACCGCCCAGCAGCTGGTGGAGCGCGTGCGCACCTGGGCCAGCGACTGGCAGGGCAAGCGCGAGCGTTTCTTCGACTACTTCGAGCCGGTGAAGTTCGCCCAGACCGAGGGCGTGAGCTTCAACCAGTTCAAGAGCCACAAGCAGGCCATCTTCACCCGCCAGCCGTGGATCCACGTCATGGTGGACAACGTGCGCGCCATCCAGGGCCCGGACTACTGGGTCACCACCTTCGAGCAGTACTACCGCACCCAGGACCTGGTGTCCGCCGTGGGCAAGCGCTTCTACTGGCAGAAGGACAAGGACGGCGCCTGGCGCATCGTGGGCGGCGAGTACACCGAGGCCTCGCCCACGCTGGAGGCCCGCTACCTGGCCGCCAAGCGCGCCGAGGTGGACAAGATGCTCAAGGGCTGGCTGGAGGCCTGGCTTTCCGCCGACGTGGACAAGTACGTGGCCTACTACACCGACGACGCCAGCAACGGCCGCCAGAACAGCGCCAAGGCCATGCGCGACTACAAGCAGGTGCTCTGGACCTCCAAGACCCCGGTGCGCATCGCCGCGGACAAGGTCGAGGTCTCCATGCACCAGAAGGGCCTCAAGGTCACCTTCGTCCAGTCCTACGAGGACTCCACCGGGGCCGCGGACAAGGGCCGCAAGACCCTGGTCATCACGCCCAAGGGCGACACCTGGGCCATCGCCAGCGAAAGCTGGACGGGCCTGTAGCAGACCTCCGGGGCGGGGCGCGGCGTGAAGAAAAAGAAGAAGGACGCCAGCTACAGCGTGCTGTTCATGCGCGACGACACGGATGTGAAGAGCTTCCGCGTCAGCCCCAAGCGCCTGCGCACGCTGGTCTGGACCGGCGGCGTCCTCGGCGTGCTGCTGCTGGTGGCCCTGGTGCTCGGCGCGCACGCCTTCCTGGGCTACAGCTCCGTGCTGGCCGAAAAGCGCGCCCTGGAGCTCAAGCTGGCCGACACCCAGGTGGAGCGCGAGCGCTCCGGCAACATCGAGATGATGCAGAAGGCCCTGGGCGAGAAGGGCGGCAAGGGCGCGGGCGACGACAAGGCCCAGCCCGCTCAGTCCGCTTCGGGGGGCCACTCCGGCCGCATCTTCGTCCGGCAGAACACCGGCGGCATCGCCGTGGAGAACGTCCGCGCGAGCGTGGGCGGCAACACCGTGCACGCCTCCTTCGACCTGAACAACCGCGCGGGCGAGCCGCTCTCCGGAGAGGTGCACCTGCTGCTGCTCAAGACCGACGGCGCGCTCCAGGAGCTGGACTGGCCCGCGCAGGACCTGACCTTCCAGATCCAGCGCTTCAAGCGCATCGCCACCAGCGCGAAGCTGCCCGAGGGCGCGGCCCGCCGCGACGCCCTGGGCCTGCGCATGGAAATAACGAATTCCAGCGGGGAGTTGCTCTTTGGCGAGACCTTTGCTCTGGGCGGCTAGCCTCCCTCTCCTGCTGCTCCTCTGCCTCCCCGCCGCCGCCAGCGCCGGGGCGCGCAGCGAGTTCACCTTTTTCGAGGGCACCCAGTACCCGCTCACGGCGGTGTTCGTGCAGGGCGAGCAGCCCGGCCCCACGGTGATGATCCAGGGCGGCATCCAGGGCGACGAGCCCACCGGGTTCCTGTCCGCCCAGGCGCTGTCCCACGCCCGCGTGCTGAGGGGCAACCTCATCGTTGTGCCCCGGGCCAACGTGCCCTCCATCCACGTGCACCAGCGCGCCGTGAACGTGGACATGAACCGCCGCTTCGACCGCGACTACAACCAGTTCTACGAGGACCGGCTGGCCCGCGCGGTGCGCTTCCTGCTCTCCCAGGCCAGCGCCTTCGTGCACCTGCACGAGGGCAGCGGGTTCTACGACCCCGAGAACCTGGGCCCGCAGCGCAATCCCCAGCGCTGGGGCCAGTCCATCATCATCGACGCCTCCACCCACGACCGCGTGGACATGGAGCGGCTGGTGCGCCAGGCCCTGCCGGAGATCAACGCCCAGGTGGACCGCGCCGACTACCACTTCAAGCTGTTCAACACCAAGACCTTCGACCCGGGCAGCCGCTACGCCCCGGAGATGCGCAAGTCGCTGACCTTCTACGCCCTGTCCATGCTGAACATCCCGGCCCTGGCCGTGGAGGTCAGCAAGAACATCCCCGAGCTGGGCTGGAAGGTGCGCCACCAGGCCCAGGCCACGGCGGTGCTGCTGCGGCACCTGGGCGTGGAGATCGCCCTGCCGCGCATGGACGAGCGCGAGATCGCCCAGGGCTTCGCCCGCGACCTGCCCGTGAAGGTCAACGGCAAGGTGCTGGAGCAGGGCGCGGCCCTGCCCGTGGCCCCCGGCGGCACCATCAAGGCCGAGCCGGGCAGCCCGGCCAAGGGCGACCAGAACGGCGCGGCCCTGGCCGTGTTCGCCACCGACAGGCCGGGCGTGAACCTGCTGGACAGCCCGCGCATGGCCCTGGAAAGCTTCAAGGGGCTGGAGATCCGCCAGGACGGGCGCAAGGTGCTGGCCACCGACGTGCGCTTCAGCGGAACCATGCCGCCGCCGCTGCCGCCGGGCGCGCCGGTGTTCGTGTGCTGGCTCAACGGCCGCCCGGTGCAGGTCAAGCACGGCGAGAGCCTGCGCACCGTGGCCGGCGACCAGCTCATCATCGAGGGCGTGCTGGGCAGCACCTGGAAGGAAGTCATCAATCTCAAGGGTTACGCCGCCCGCCCCTGGGCCAACGACGGCCAGGACATGGGCTTTGAGATCATCCTGGACCCGGACGCGTTCATGTCCAAGTACCGGCTGAACGCGCCCATCCCCGGCGCGGCGCGCTACGAGGTCGCCCGCGAGACCGTGGGCGCGCGCCCGGCCAAGTTCTACCTGGACATCGAGCCGCGCCGCGTGCTCTCCGTGAACCTGGTGGACGCCCGGGGCCAGCAGATCACCGTGCGCTGGACCAGCGGCGGCGAGGTCAGCCTGCCGCCCGGCGAATACGCCCTGGCCGACGCCCAGGGCAACGGCCCGGCCAGCCGCCTGCTGCCGCTCATCGGCAACCGGCCGCTCAAGCCCGGCGAGAAGTTCCGCGTGGAGGAGGGCAGGCCCCTGCTCTTCACCCTGCGCCAGTCCACCACCTTCGCGGGGCTGGGGGCCATGACGCTGGTGCCCAAGCACCGCGCCGCCGCGGGCAAGCAGCGGCTTGCCCTGGGCGAGCCCGCGGAAGAGCCCTCCCGAGGCGTGAACTAGGGGAAAGGCGCGGGAATGTGATGGGGGGAGGAGGGGCGGGACGGGGCACGCCCTGAGGAGCGCGGGCCAAGCACGAGGGGGGGTTTACGGCGCTTGCGCCGGGAACTCCCCCGCGTGCGTTGCGGCAGGCAGGTCTAG
>JAEXRD010000119.1 GCA_023438245.1 Pseudomonadota bacterium
GGGCCGCCCCCACAACCCCCCGGCGCGCACGTTTGCTGGAGCCAGCCCGATGCCGGGCCAGCGCACCCCACCCCCCGGCGCGGGGGTGCAGGGGCCTGTCACGTCGCAAAAGGAAAGGGCCCCGGACGTGCGTCCGAGGCCCTTGTGCAGTGGCCCCGTGAAGGGCCCGGGCTCGTTTTACTTGCCGCCGCGACCGTCGTCGCAGGGCTTGGTGGAGTGTCCGGAATCGGACATGGCGCAGGGCTTGGCGTCGCCAGCGGGAGCGGCGGCGACCGGAGCGGCCGGGGTGGGCAGGTCAAGGCCGCCCTCCACGCAGGCGCGCTTGGGGTCGTCCATCAGCATGTACTGCTGGTAGCGATCCATGTAGGCCTTCTCGATGCCCGCGCGCAGGCGCTTGCTTTCCTCGGGCATCATCTTCTCCAGGGCGGCGTAGCGCTGCTCGCCGGAGAGGAAGGCCTGCAGGGTGCCGTCGGGGGCCTTGCTCTCCAGCTTGAAGGGGTTCTTGCCCTCGTCGGCCAGCTGGGGGTTGAAGCGGTACAGCGGCCAGTAGCCGGAGGTCACGGCCAGCTTGGCCTCTTCCTGGCTCTTGCCCATGCCCTTCTTGATGCCCTGGTTGATGCAGGGGGCGTAGGCGATGATGAGCGAGGGTCCGGGGTAGGCCTCGGCCTCCAGGATGGCCTTCAGGGTCTGGTTCTTGTCCGCGCCCATGCTGATGCTGGCCACGTAGACGTAGCCGTAGGTCATGGCCATGCGGCCCAGGTCCTTCTTGCTGGTCTTCTTGCCGCTGGCGGCGAACTTGGCGATGGAGCCCAGCGGGGTGGCCTTGGAGGACTGGCCGCCGGTGTTGGAGTAGACCTCGGTGTCCATGACGAAGATGTTCACATCCTCGCCGCTGGCCAGCACGTGGTCCACGCCGCCGAAGCCGATGTCGTAGGCCCAGCCGTCGCCGCCGAAGATCCACACGCTCTTCTTGGTGAACAGGTCGCCCATGGCCTCGATCTCGGCCAGGACGGGGTCCTTGCTGCCCTTGAGCAGGGCCTTGAGCTGGTCGCCGTACTGGCGGCTGGCCACGGGGTCGTTCTTGCCCGCGATCCAGCCCTGGAGGGCTTCCTTGACCTTGGCCGGGGCACTGCCCTCGGCGGCCTTCTGGGCCAGCTCCAGCAGCTTGGCGCGGCGCTGGTTCACGGCCATGGTGTAGCCGAAGCCGAACTCCGCGGCGTCTTCGAACAGGCTGTTGGCCCAGGCGGGGCCGTGGCCGTCCTTGTTCACGCAGTAGGGGCTGGAGGGAGCGGAAGCGCCCCAGATGGAGGAGCAGCCGGTGGCGTTGGCGATGAGCATGCGCTCGCCGAACAGCTGGGTGATGAGCTTGACGTAGGGGGTCTCGCCGCAGCCGGAGCACGCGCCGGAGAACTCCAGCAGCGGGGTCTGGAACTGGCTGCCCTTGAGGCTGTCGCGCTTCACCAGGTCGCCCTTGAAGGACACGGTCTCGCTGAACTCCTGGTTGGGCACCTGCACGGCGGTCTGGCTGTCCAGGGGCTTCATGACCAGGGCCTTGGTCTTGGCGGGGCAGATGTCGGCGCAGTTGCCGCAGCCCATGCAGTCCAGGGTGTTCACCTGGATGCGGAAGGCCAGGTCCTTGAGCTCCTTGCCCTGGGCGGGCAGGGTCTCAAAGGTAGCCGGGGCCTTCTTGGCCTCGGCGGCGTTGAGCAGCACGGGGCGGATGGTGGCGTGGGGGCACACGAACACGCACTGGTTGCACTGGATGCAGTTTTCCTTGATCCACTCGGGCACGTTGATGGCCACGCCGCGCTTCTCGTACTGGCTGGTGGCCACGGGGAAGGCGCCGTCGATCTCGAAGGCGGAGACGGGCAGTTCGTCGCCCTTCTGGGCCAGGATGGGCCGCATGACGTTCTTGACGAACTCGGGAGCCTTGTCGGCCTTGGAGGCCTCGTCCTTGGCATTGGCCCAGGAGGCGGGCACCTTGATCTCCACGAGGTTGGCCAGGGTCTGGTCCACGCCGGCCACGTTCATGTTGACGATCTTGTCGCCCTTCTTGCCGTACTCCTTCTTGATGGAGTCCTTGAGCAGGCTGATGGCCTTGTCGATGGGCAGCACCTTGGCCAGCTTGAAGAAGGCGGTCTGCATGATCATGTTGATGCGGTTGCCCAGGCCCACCGCGCCCGCGATCTTCACCGCGTCGATGGTGTAGAGCTTGAGCTTCTTGGCGGCGATGGTGCGGCGCATGGCGGCGGGCAGGTTGGCCTCCATGTCCTCCACGCTGTTCCAGGTGGAGTTGAGCAGGAAGGTGCCGCCGGGCTTGATGCCTTCGAGCACGTCGTAGATGTGCACGTAGCCGGACTTGTGGCAGGCGATGAAGTCGGCCTGCTCCACCAGGTAGGTGGACTGGATGGGCTTTTTGCCGAAGCGCAGGTGGGAGACGGTGATGCCGCCGCTCTTCTTGGAGTCGTAGGCGAAGTAGCCCTGGGCGAACATGGGGGTGTTGTCGCCGATGATCTTGATGGCGCTCTTGTTCGCGCCCACGGTGCCGTCGGAGCCCAGGCCCCAGAACTTGCACTGCACGGTGCCCTTGGGGGTGGTGGCCAGGGCCGGGCCCACGGGCAGGCTGGTGCCGGTGACGTCGTCCACGATGCCGACCACGAAGTGGTTCTTGGGACGGGCCTTCTCCATGTTCTTGAACACGCTCATGACCATGTTGGGGCGGAATTCCTTGCTGCCCAGGCCGTAGCGACCGGCGATGAACTGGGGCAGGGCGCCGCCCTTCTCCACGAAGGCCGCGCAGACGTCCTGGTACAGCGGATCGCCCAGGGCGCCGGGCTCCTTGGTGCGGTCGAGCACGGTGATCTTCTGCACGGTCTTGGGCAGCACGGCGAAGAAGCTCTTGGCATGGAACGGGCGGTACAGGCGCACCTTGATCAGGCCGACCTTCTTGCCCTTGGCCAAGAGCAGGTTCACCACTTCCTCGATGGTCTCGCAGCCGGAACCCATGGCCACGATGATCTCGGTGGCGTCGGGGGCGCCCACGTAGTCGAAGGGCTTGTACTTGCGGCCGGTGAGCTTGCCCACCTTCTTCATGGCGTCGATGACATGGCCGGGCACGTCGTTGTAGAAGGGATTGGCGCGCTCGCGGCCCTGGAAG
Organism: Pseudomonadota bacterium; assembly: GCA_023438245.1. Lineage (GTDB taxonomy): Bacteria > Desulfobacterota > Desulfovibrionia > Desulfovibrionales > Desulfovibrionaceae > Humidesulfovibrio. The sequence continues at coordinate 3,158 of JAEXRD010000119.1, forward strand.
TAGATGTCGGGGTTCTGGGCGGTGCCGCGGATGACCGGGTGCTCGGGATTGAGGGCGCGCTTGCGGAACTCGGCGACCTTGTCCTTGTTCACCAGGCCGGCCATGTCGGCGTAGTCGATGGTCTCGATCTTCTGGATCTCGTGGCTGGTGCGGAAGCCGTCGAAGAAGTGCAGGAAGGGCACGCTGGACTCAAGGGTGGCCAGGTGGGACACCAGGGCCAGGTCCATGCACTCCTGCACGCTGGAGGAGGCCAGCATGGCGAAGCCGGTCTGCCTGCAGGCCATGACGTCCTGGTGGTCGCCGAAGATGGACAGGGCGTGGGCGGCGATGGCGCGGGCCGAGACATGGAAGACGCAGGGCAGAAGCTCGCCCGCGATCTTGTACATGTTCGGGATCATGAGCAGCAGGCCCTGGGAGGCGGTGAAGGTGGTGGTCAGCGCGCCTGCGGCCAGGGAGCCGTGCACGGCGCCCGCGGCGCCCGCCTCGGACTGCATCTGGCGGATGTTCACCACCTGTCCGAAAATGTTTTTGAGTCCTTTGGCGGCCCATTCGTCCGCGATCTCGCCCATGGTGGAGGAGGGCGTGATGGGGTAGATGGCGGCGGCCTCGCTCATGGCGTAGGCCACGTGGGTCGTGGCTGTGTTGCCGTCCATGGTCTTCATTTTCTTGGCCATTCAGGTGTCTCCCTTCAGTTCGAAAAAGTATGGAAAGGTTGAAGCCCTATTGTCAGCATTCCATTTGGCCTAGTTCAAAACACAGGGAATGGCAACTTATGTGCCAAACAGAACGCGCTAATAAAATGACGAGATATTTCGAATGATTGCTGATTCGGGCGCGAAATTTGGCCCGGAAAAGCGCGGTTTTCAGTCCGAATTTTCAGCCCCGGTTTTCGGCCAAAGGCGGGGTTTGGCCGTCCAGCGGTCCGGATACAGTCCGGAAAAGCGGACTGGACCGGGTGAACGGTAATTCGCCCACCCCCCTGGTGCGCGCCGAACCTTTGCGATATACGGGGGGCAGGTATGTGAAAAGTCAGGCGGTGACGCGCATGGAGCAGCCGAGGCGGCCAAGTCGGACGGATCAAGCGGACCAGTGCGAATACGAGCCCCCCAAGAGGGGGCTGCGAAAGGTTGCGGCCACGGCGGGGCTGCTGCTGCCCTTCCTGGCCTGGTGGCCCATGGTGAACCGCAAGAGCCTCAAGGCCGACCTCTGGGCCGGGCTCACCGGCGCGGTCATCGTGCTGCCGCAGGGCGTGGCCTTTGCGGCCATCGCGGGCATGCCGCCGGAGTACGGCCTGTATGCGGCCATGGTTCCCGTCATCCTTGCCGCGCTCATGGGCTCCTCGCGCCATCTGGTCTCCGGCCCCACCACGGCCATCTCCCTGGTGGTCTTCGCCAACATCAGCCCCCTGGCCGCTCCCGGCGGGCCGGACTACATCCGGCTGGTGCTGGCCATGACCTTCCTGGCCGGGTGCATCCAGCTGGGCCTGGGCGCGGCCAGGCTGGGCGCGGTGGTGAACTTCGTGTCGCATTCCGTGGTGCTGGGCTTCACGGCCGGTGCGGGCATCCTCATCGCCACCAGCCAGCTCGGCGCGCTCACGGGGCTTTCGCTGCCGCGCGGGGGCAGCTTCCTCCACCCCTGGCAGGCCCTGCTGGAGCGCCTGCCCGAGGTGAACCTGCACGCCCTGACCATGGCCGCGCTGACCATGCTGGTCGCGCTCGCGGTCATGCGGCTGCGGCCCCGCTGGCCCAAGTTCCTCATCGCGCTGACCCTGGTGAGCCTGCTGAACCACCTGCTGGCCGGGGATTTCCACCAGGTGCGCACGGTGGGCGCGCTGCCCGCCGGGTTGCCGCCCTTCTCCGTGCCCATGTTCAGCCTGGACGACCTGCGCCTGCTGGCCCCGGGCGCGCTGGCCATCGCCATGCTGGGCCTGGCCGAGGCCGTGTCCATCGCCCGCAGCGTGGCCACCAGGAGCGAGCAGATGATCGACAACAGCCAGGAGTTCGTGGGCCAGGGCGTGTCCAACATCCTGGGCAGCTTCTTCTCCGGCTACGCCTCCTCGGGCTCCTTCACGCGGACGGGCGTGAACTACGAGGCCGGGGCGCAGACCCCGCTGGCCGCCGTGTTCTCGGCCCTGCTGCTGGCGCTCATGGTGCTCCTGGTGGCCCCGCTCACGGCCTACCTGCCGGTGCCGGCCATGGCCGGGGTGATCCTGCTGGTGGCCGCCGGGCTCATGGACATCCGGGGCATGCGCCATGTGGTGCGCACCGACCGCAACGAGGCCGGGGTGCTGGCGGCCACGCTGTTCTCCACCCTGTTCCTGCAGCTGGAGTTCGCCATCTTCTCCGGGGTGCTGCTCTCGCTGCTGATGTACCTCAAGCGCACCTCGCACCCCGGCTTCACCATCCTGGCCCCGGACCAGGCGAACCCGGCCAGGCCCCTGGCCAACGCCGTGCGCAAGGACCTGCCGGAATGCCCCCAGCTCAAGATCCTCAGGCTGGACGGCAGCATCTTCTTCGGCGCGGTGAACCACATCTCCGAGGAGCTGCACCGCATCACCCGCCGCCACCCGGAGCAGTGCCACCTGCTCATCGTGGGCAAGGGCATCAACTTCGTGGACGCCGGGGGCTGCCACATGCTGTTCCAGGAGGCCCACCGCCTGCGCCTGGCCGGGCGCGAGATGTTCTTCTGCTCGCTCAAGACCGAGGTGATGGAGGTGCTGATGCGCGGGGGCTGCCTGCACCGCCTGGGCGAGGGCAACCTGTTCCTGTCCGAGCAGGAGGCCATCGCCCACATCGTGCCGCGGCTGGACCCGGAGCGGTGCGCCTGCTGCCCGCAGCGCGTGTTCCGCGAGTGCGCGCGCATGCCCGGCGGCGAGGAGTACGAGCGGAGCGATCCCTTCCGGCTCAAGCCCAGCTGAGGGCGGCGGCCAGCAGGCCCCAGGCGTCGCGGGCGAAGAGCGCGGCGTAGGCGAGCAGCATCACGCCCAGTCCGCGCATGAGCCGGGCGTACCCGCGCGAGCCCAGCAGCGGGCCGTAGCGACCGGTCAGGAGCGCCAGCGCCGCCTTGCTGCCCACGATCGACAGCGAAAACGCGCCCAGGAAGGCCGCCACCCCGCCCCAGCCGGTTTCCCCGGCGCGGGTGAGCAGCGGCGCGCCCACCGTGGTCCAGAACAGGTAGGGCGCGGGGTTGAGCAGGTTGGCCAGCACGCCCTTTTTCAGGCTGCCGGGGCTGGCGGAGCCCTGGCCCGAATCCGCCGGGGGCCGCCAGCGCAGGCAGCCCGCGGCGCAGTGCAGCAAGAACGCGCAGCCAGCCAGGGTGATGCCCCCCAGCAGCGCGCTCCTGCCGCTGGCTGCGTCCGCAACGGCCAGGGCCAGCAGGATGATGGGCGCGTCGGTAAGCAGCGGGGCCGCGGCCACCTTGATGCCCTCGCGCGGGCCGTGGGCCAGGGTCTGGGCCAGCACCAGGGCCATGAGCGGGCCGGGCGACAGGCCCGAGGCCAGGCCCAGCCCCGCGCCGCTCAGGGCCAGGGAGAACGCCGGGGAAAGGTCCGTCATCTGGCCGGTGGTGTCCCGGTGGAGCCGGGCCCGGTTCCACCTGCGAGGGGTCCGGTTGCGCCCGCGCCGGGCAGGAAGCCCCCGTCCAGCAGGAACTGCTCGGCCCGGTCCCGGGGCATGGGCCGGGCGAACAGGAAGCCCTGGAAGTAGCGGCAGCCCAGCGCCGCCAGGATGTCGCGCTGGCCCACGGTCTCCACGCCCTCGGCCACCACGTCCAGCTTCAGGCTCTGGGCCAGGTTGATGATGGCGCGCACGATCTCCAGGTTCTCCTTGCCCTGCTCCAGCATGCGCACGAAGGACAGATCGATCTTGAGATGGTCCAGGGGCAGGCGCGTCAGGTAGGCCAGGGAGGAATAGCCCGTGCCGAAGTCGTCCACGGAGAAGGAGACGCCCATCTCGCGCATTTCGTGCAGCTTGGCCAGCACGCTGGAGCCGCTCTGCATCAGCGCGGTCTCGGTGATCTCCAGCTTCAGGTTGGCGGCGGGCAGGCCGGTGTCGCGCAGGATGGTGCGCATCCTGGGCAGGAAGTCCGGGTGGGGCACCTGCTGGGGCGAAAGGTTCACCGAGAGCACGGCCTGGGCCATGTCCGGGTGGCGCGCCCGCCAGTCCTGCAGGATGCGCCCGCCCTCGGCCATGGCCCAGTAGCCCAGCTCGGTGACCTTGCCGGAGTCCTCGGCCACGGGGATGAACTCGCCGGGCATGATGAGCCCGCGCTGCGGGTGCCGCCAGCGGGCCAGGGCCTCGAAGCCGAACAGCGACAGGGGCGCGCCTTCCTCCCCGTGCGGCGCGGCGCGCAGAATGGGCTGGAATTCCAGGAAAAACTCCCCGCGCGCGATGGCCCGTTCCATTTCGTTCTCCATGCGCACCACGTGCAGGGTGTGCACCAGCATGGAGGGCGTGAAGCTCTTGACCCGGTTGCGGCCCGAGGCCTTGGCCCGGTGCATGGCCAGGTTGGCGTTGCGCAGGATCTCGTCGGCCGTCTCCGCCGCGCCCTTGGGCTCGTCCGGCCTGCCGCGCAGCATGGCGATGCCGATGCTGGCGGTGACGTCCAGCTCCTGGTCCTCCACGACGTAGGGCTGGGCGATGAGCTCGCGGATGCGCCGGATGGCCTGGATGGGCCGCTTGGGCGAGTCGAACTCCTCCATGACGATGACGAACTCGTCCCCGCCGATCCTGGCCACGGTGTCCAGCTCGCGCACGCTGGCCTTGAGCCTGCGCGCGGTCTCCACCAGGGTGGCGTCGCCCGCGGCGTGGCCCAGGGTGTCGTTGATGTTCTTGAAGCGGTCCAGGTCCAGGTAGAGCACCGCGAAGCGGTAGTCGGCCCGGCGGCGCGAGCGCGTGAGCGCGCTCTCGATGACCTCCATGCACAGGGTGCGGTTGGCCGCGCCGGTGAGGGGGTCGTGCAGGGCCAGGTGGCGCAGCCGGGTCTCCATGCGCTTGCGCTCGGTGAGGTCCAGGAACATGCAGGCGCAGTGGTCCGGCTCGGTCTGGAAGGCGTGCACCTCGTAGGCCCCGGCGATGTCGCCGTCGCGGTAGTCCAGCTGCTCGGTCTTCCAGGCCCCGCCCATGGAGCAGATCTCCTTGAACTTTCCGGGCACGGCGGTGCCGCGCATCTCCGGGAAGGCCTCCTCGATGCGCTGGCCGATGAACGCGGCGTTGCTCAGGCCCAGGATGCGGTCCGCCGCGGGATTGGCCCCGGCGAACACCAGCCTGCCCGTCTCGTCCAGGCGGTACAGGTGGATGCCCATGGGCGAGGATTCGATGAGGTTGCGCAGCCTGCGCTCGGAGTCGCGCAGCGCCTGCTCGGCCCGGCGCTTCTCGGTGACGTCCACGCCGGTTTCCCAGCTGGCCCAGCCGGAAAAGGGCGAGGAGCTGGCGGCCATGCTCCAGGAGACGATGCGGTCGCTGCCGTCCTTGGCGCGCATGCGCACCTCGCGGTCGCGGAAGTCGCGCCCGGCCCTGTGGGTGGCGATGATTCCGGCGCGGTAGTCCGGGTCGGGGAAGAGCAGCTCGAAAACCCGGGGATTGCCGAGGATCTCGTCCCCGGTGTAGCCCAGCACGCGCTCGCACTCGCGGTTCCAGAACACCACACGGCCGTCGTGGTCGTGGGCGTGGATCATCACCGGCAGGTGCATGGCCAGCGAGGACATGCGGCGTTCGCCCAGGGCGCAGGCCAGCTCGGTGTCGCGCAGGCCGGTGATGTCCTGCACGTGCCCGGCCACCAGCGCCTGGCCGGGCCTGGGGCGTTTCTCCCCGGGGGCGGCCACCGGGGCCTGCACCACGCGCACGATGCGCTCGCGCCCGGCCCAGTTCAGGGGCTGTTCCACGACGCAGTGGCCGTCGATGGGGCGGCTTTTGGGATGGCGCGGGGCCAGCCAGGCGTTGCGCGCGCCCAGAAGCTCCTCGCGGCTTTTGCCCAGGGCGTGGCACACGGCCTGGTTCAGGTACAGGAACCGGCCCTGGGGGTCGGTGGCGTAGAGGGGCAGGTCCAGGGCGTCCAGCACCCGGCGCAGCACGCGCACGTCCAGGCCGTCGCGCGCCTCGGCCCGGCCCTTGGGCCCGCCGGGGCCGGACGAGGGCGAGCCCTGCGCCGCGGACTGGCGCGGTCCGGCCTCGGTGCGTGCGGCGTCTTTGCTGCGTTTGGGCGGCATGGCTTCCCCTTGATGGCAGGCCCGGATACGATGCTTCTGACCAGCCTACCAGCAGCGGAGGGAAAAGGGAAGGCGGACGGAATCATGTTTGTGCAACTGTTTGTGATTTCAGGATAGACAAGACTTCGCCGGTGTGCTACGTAGCCAGGGCGGAGGGGCAGGCCGCCTCCCGCGCCGTCCGGAAAGGCGGGCGGCTTTCCCTCAACGCCCGCAAGCCGTCAGGAGGACGCCATGCTTAAAGACTTCAAGGAATTCATGATGCGCGGCAATGTTGTGGACATGGCCGTGGGCATCGTCATCGGCGCCTCCTTCGGCGGCATCGTCAAGTCCCTGGTGGACGACGTGCTCATGCCGCCCATCGGCCTGCTGCTGGGGCGGGTGGACTTCTCCAACCTGTACCTGACCCTGCGCGAGGGCACGATTCCCGGCCCCTATTCGGCCCTGGCCGAGGCCAAGAAGGCCGGGGCGGTGACGCTCAACCTGGGCCTGTTCGCCAACACGGTCATCAACTTCATCATCGTGGGCCTGGCCATCTTCCTGGTGGTGCGCTCGGTGAACCGCCTGCGCGACATGAACAAGGCCAAGGAGCCGGAGGCCGCGCCCACCATGCGCGACTGCCCCTTCTGCGCCAGCAGCATCAGCATCAAGGCCGTGCGCTGCCCGCACTGCACTTCCAGTCTGGAGGGCTAGCGCAAAGCAGTGTGAAGCGGGTGCAAAAACCTCCTGCCAAAGCGTAAAACACCTTTTGCCGCTTGCATTTTTTTAATCTTCCATGCAAGGATTCCGCCCATGCGTCGTATGGGGAAGCCGTCTGAATACGGCTTCTCCGGCGGCGCGGCGTGAAGCGTCGTCCTTTCAACTTCCGGAGCGGTTCCCCCCTGCCTCTTCGGTCGTCTTGGCGTGGCACGTCGCAAGAGTGGCCACGCTTGGTGCTTGATCGCCACCAGGCCGATCCGGGAGACCGGCGTCGGCTTGTGGAGGCAAGGGGAGTTCGCGCATGCCGTTGCGGAAGCTCAGGAGCCTGAAAGCCCGCCTGTTCGCCATTGTCTGCCTGGCAATGCTGCCAACGCTGTGCATGGCCCTGCTCATGGCCCTGGACCGCTACGACGAGGCCAAGCAGGCCTCGCTGGCCCACAGCCAGCAGGTGGCCCGGAGCTATTCCGAGGACGGGCGCGCCCTGTTCGACCAGGCCAAGACCCTGCTCGCCCGCATGGCCCTGGAACACGCGGCGCATCAGCCCGGCGGCCCGCAGTGCGCCCAGGCCCTGAGCCTTCAGTCCCGGCTCAATCCTTCCTATGGCGACATGGCCCTGAGCCTGCCCGATGGCCGCCTCGTGTGCGGCGCTCCCGGCGCTGGCGGTTCCATGGCCGCCCGCCCCTGGTTCCGGGAGGCCCTGCGCGACCGGGGGCTGGTGGTGGGGCGGCTCCTGCAGGGGCCGGAAGGCAAGGGCGGACGCCTGCCCCTGGCCATGGCCGTGCGCGGCCAGGACGGCAAGGTCAGGGCCGTCCTCACCATGACGCTGGACGTCAGCCAGCTCTCCGACATCCTGGACGACCAGGCCCTGCCGCAGGGCGCGGCCGCCACCATCATCGACAGGCACGGGCTCATCGTGGCCCGCTACCCCCATGCCCCTTCCAGCGTCGGCCGCGCCGCGCCCCAGGCGAACGGCTTCCTGCCCGATCTGATGGCCAACGGGCAGATCTCCTGGGAGTCCGAGGGCGTGGACGGGGTGCGCCGGGTGTACTTCCTGGCCCCCCTGCTGCAGCACCGGGAACACGGCCTGTACCTGCGCGTGGGCATGCCGACCGACACGGTTTTCGCCGGGGCCAGGGCGGAGCTTGTGCGCAACCTCATGCTGCTGGGAACCATGGCCTGCATGGCCCTGCTGTTGACCTGGCTGTTCAGCAACGCGCTGGTGCTGCGCCACGTGCAGCGGCTGTGGCAGGCCACGCGCAAGCTGGCCGAGGGCGACTTCAGCCACCGCATCGGCTCGGCCGGCACCGGCGAGCTGGCCGAGCTGGCCATGGCCTTCGACACCATGGCCGGCGCGCTGGAGCAGCACACCGCGCTGCTGCTGCGGGCGGAGCGCAAATATCGCGATGTTTTCGACAACTCCGTGAGCGGGCTGTTCCAGAGCACCCCGGAGGGGGCCTTCCGCCAGGCCAACCCGGCCATGGCCCGCATGCTGGGCTTCGAGAGCCCCGAGGAAATGCTGGAGCGCGTTACCGACATGGGCAGCCAGATGTACCTGGACCCGGCCGCGCGCAGGGAGCTGCTGGAGCAGCTGGCGCAGCGCGGCGAGGTGAGCGGCTTCCAGATCTGCGCCCGCCGGGCCGATGGCGAGAGCATCTGGCTGAGCCTGAACGTGCGGGCCATCCTGGAGGGGGACGGTTCCGTGCGCTACTACGAGGGCGCGGCCACGGACATCACCTACCGCCGGGTGATGGAGGAGAACCTGCGCGCCAAGCAGGAGAAGCTGCAAGGCCTGCTGGACAATTCGCCCACCCTCATCGCCATCAAGGACGCCGAGGGCCGCTACGTCATGACCAACGTCCGCCACCGGGAGGCCCACGGGCTGACCCAGGAGTGCATCGGCAAGACCGTTGAGGAGCTCTACCCGCCCGAGGAGGCCCGGCTCATCCGCGAGGAGGACGCCCAGGTGCTGGCGGCCGGGCATTCCATGAATTTCCGGCGCATCCTGACCATCCGGAGGGGCGGAGAGACCCAGAAGCGCCACTTCCTGGTGGTGAAGTTCCCGCTGTGCGACGATGCGCGCCAGGTCTGCCGGGTGTGCAGCATCGCCTACGACGTGACCGACTACGAGCAGGTGCGCGAGGCGCTGCGCCAGAGCGAGGAGAAGTACCGGACCATGATCCAGACTTCCCCGGACCTGATCTGGCTTCTGGACCCCGAGGGCCGCATCCAGGAGGCCAACAACGCCAGCCGCGAGCTGCTGGGCTACGACCCGGAGGAGCTCCGGGGCATGGACTTCCGCCTGCTCTTCGATGTCGAGGTCCTGGAGGGCCATGACCGCGAGCGCGTGCTGCCCCGGTTCGTCGGCCTCGGGCGCGGCCATGGCCGGGCGCCCAAGCTCATCAACGAGCGCAGGCAGCCGCCGCGCGCCACCTCGCAACTGGAGGTGCGCCTGATTCCCAAGGGCAGCTCCATCTGCGCGCCGCGCCATTTCGAGCTGTCTTCCTGCGGGCTGTGGCGGGGCATGGCCTTCCTGGGCACCATGGTGGTCATCCGCGACACCACGGAGCGCCGCAAGGCCGAGGAGGACCTGCGCGAAAGCCGCGAGCTGCTGGCCCACACCCAGGCCATCGGCGGCATCGGCGGCTTCTCCATCAACCTGGAGACCCGCGAGCGCAAGTGGACAGACGAATTGCGCCACCTGCTGGGCGTCGAGGGGGAGTACCTGCCGGACTTCGACGAGTGCGAGGCCTTCGTGGCCCCGGAGGACCGCACCCTGTACCGGGAGGCCGTGCGCCGGGCCGAGGAGCTGGGCGAGGGCTTCGACCTGGAGCTGAAAATGGCGCGCACGGACGCGGGCCAGCGCTGGGTGCGCTTCGTGGGGCGCCGCACCGACCGCGAGGGCGCGCGCATCCTCGCCGGGACGGTGCAGGACATTTCCGATCGCAAGAGCCTGGAGGCCCTGCGCGACGACATCGACAACATCATCCGCCACGACCTGAAGAGCCCGCTCAACGGCATCATCAACCTGCCCCGGCTCATCATCGAGGACGACAACCTGACCCCGGAGCAGGCCGAATACCTGCTCTTCATCGAGCAGAGCGGGCGCAAGATGCTGCGGCAGGTGGAGATGAGCCTGGACATCATGAAGATCGAGCGCGGGCGCTTCCAGGTCGCGCCCGAGCCCCTGGATCTGCTCGCGGTGCTGCACGACATCCTGGGCGGCATGCAGGACGCGTTCAACCGCAAGGGCTGCTCGGCGCGGCTGGAGCTGGACGGGCGGACCCTGGACTCGGGCGTGGGCTCGGGCGGGGCCTTCGTGGCCATGGGCGAGGAGCGGCTGTGCTCGCCGCTGTTCTCCAACCTGCTGCAGAACGCGCTGGAGGCCTCTCCTCCGGGCGGAACGGTGCGCATCGGGCTGGCCCGGGGCGCGGAGCTCTCCGTGCGCATCCGCAACCTGGGCGAGGTGCCGCCGGAGATCCGCGAGCGCTTCTTCGAGAAGTACGTCACCAGCGGCAAGGTGCGCGGCACCGGCCTGGGCACCTATTCGGCCAGCCTGTTCGCCCGCGTGCAGGGCGGCGACGTGCTGCTGGACTGCACCGAGCCCGGGGCCACCACCGTGGAGGTGCGCCTGCCCGGTGTGGCCGGAGTGCTGGTGAACTAGGCCCCGGCTTCCCTGGCGCTGGTCGCGCTCGCCGCGGCCTCGGCGGCCTCGCGGAACGGGTTGCGGTGGGCGGCCACCTTGAACAGGTACGGGTAGTTGGCGCACAGGTGGCGCATGTACTCCAGCCACTGGCGGGCCAGCAGGCGGTAGGCGCGCTCCAGGTCGCCGCGCACGTGCTTGCGGTGCTCGTCCGTCAGGTCGGCGAGGTCGAAGCGGAACTCCAGCTCCTCCTTGATGTGCAGCACCGCCCAGAGCAGGTCGGTGAAGCTCTCGTGCTCCAGCAGGTTGGGGTTTTCCAGCAGGCGGATGAGCAGCGGGCTCTTCTCCTCCAGGAAGCGTTTGACCTCGCCCAGCTGCTCCAGGTCGGCCCGGATGCGGAAGGTGTGGGCGGAGAAGGCCTTGGCGCGCTCGGCATAGCGGCGGTCCAGCCATTCCCCGTCGCGCGGCAGGCGCTCGCGGGCCTGGGCCATGTCCGGGTCCATGCGCGCGCACATGCGCAACAGCCGCGTGCCCGCCTCGCTGAAGAACACCCCGATGACCATGTTCAGCTTTTCCATTCTCTCGCGCTGCTCGCGCCGGGAGAGCAGGTGGTCCGAGGTTGCCGCCACCACGCTCATGAACGAGCCCGCGCCGGTCAGGATCATCACCGAGGCCAGCACGCGGCCCGCGGTGGTGTAGGGCACCACGTCGCCGTAGCCCACGGTGGACATGGTCACCAGGCTGAAATAGAGCGCCTCGCCCCAGGCCAGGCCCTCGGCCTGGGTCAGCGCCGCGCTGCCGCACAGCAGCACCACGCAGAAGAAGGCCAGGGAGGCGGCCACGCGCTGCTGGCCGGAGTCGAGCTTCAGGGCCATTATTCGGCCCCGTGCCCGTAGGTCTTCACCGGAACCTCGCCGCGCAGGGCCAGCAGGGCCCCCTGGGCCAGGGCGCGCATCTCCTCCACCTCCGGCAGGGCCACCACCGGAGCGATCCAGCGCACGCGGCGGGTGATCTCCCCGGCCAGCCAGGCGCTCTTGATCATGCCGCCGGTGAGCACCACCGCGCCCACGGGGGCCTCGTCCGCGTCGAACAGGGTGGCGGCCATGCCGCCGATGTACTTGCACACGCTGTACACCAGGGCGTGCAGGGCCGACCTGGCGGTTTCGTCGCCCGCGCTCCCGTCCTGCGGGAAGGCCCGGGCCTCAATCTCGCGCAGGTCGTTGGTGCCGGTGTGGGCGTAGAGGCCGCCGTGTGTCAGCAACTCGCGCCGCAGTTCCCTGGGGTCGGCCCCGGCGGCCACCTCGTCCAGCAGCGAGAAGCAGGGCAGGGTGCCGGAGCGTTCGGCGCTCATGGGCCCTTCGCCGTCCACCCCGTTGGTCACGTCGCGGACCTTGCCGCGCAGGTGCGCGCCAACCGTCACGCCGCCGCCCAGGTGCGCCACCACGAACTTGCCGGTCTCGTAGTCCAGGCCCAGCATCCCGGCGGCGCGGCGCGCGGCGGCCCGCTGCGACAGGGCGTGGAACACGCTGCGGCGCTTGATGCGCTTCAGGCCCGTCATGCGCGCCACGTCGGAGAGCTCGTCGGTGACGGGCGGGTCCACCACATAGGCCGGGCAGCCGCTGGCCCGGGCGAAGTGCAGGGCCAGGGGCGCGCCCAGGTTGCAGGGGTGCTCGCCGTGCTCGGCGCGGGCAAGGTCGTCCAGCATGCGCTGGCTGACGCCGTAGACCCCGCCGGGCAGCGGGGCCAAGAGGCCCCCCCGGCCGGACACCGCGTCCGGGCGGAAATCCGCGCCCATGCGCGCCTCCAGTTCCGCCTCGATGGCCCGCAGGCGCAGCTCCATCTGGTCGCCCACGCGGGGGCGGGCGGCCAGCTCCTCCTTGGGGTGGCGCACGTCCTGGGAGAACAGCTCCTCCTCGCCCCGGAACACGGCCACCTTGGTGGAGGTGGAGCCGGGGTTGATGCACAGGATGACCGGGGCGCTCATTTCGAGCCCGTCCATGCGGGCGTTCCGCACAGGAAGCGCGAAAGGTAGGCCGCCAGGGCGATGGAGGCGAACTTGCTCTGCTCGCTGTCCCCGCGCGAGGGCACCACCACGGGCACGCGGCTGCCCACCACCACGCTGGCCATGGTCATGTGCATCAGCGAGCTCAAGGTCTTGTACAAGATGTTACCGGACTCGATGTCCGGGGTCAGCAGGATGTCGGCATGCCCGGCCACGGGGCTGGTGATGCCCTTGAGCGCGGCGGCCTGGGGCGAAACGGCCAGGTCGAAGGCCAGGGGCCCGGCCACCAGCGCCTGGCCGAAGTCGCCCTGGTCGGCCATCTTGGCCAGCAGGTCGGCGTCCAGGGTGGCGGGCATGGCCGGGTAGTTGACCTTCTCGGTGGCGGCCAGCACGGCGGCCTTGGGCTGCTCCAGGCCCAGGGCGTGGGCCACGGCCAGGGCGTTCTTCAAAATTTCCACCTTGCGCTGGAGCGTGGGGCGGATGTTCACGCCCGCGTCGGTGAGCAGCATCAGGCCTTCCTCGCCCGGTTCGCGCCCGGGGGCGTCGAACACGCTGACATGGCTTAATATGCCGCCCTCGGGCACCAGCCCGGCCTCCTTGTTCAGCACGGCCTTGAGCACCGTGGCGGTGGACACCAGGCCCTTCATGATGAGCTGGGCCTCCCCGGCGCGGAACAGGTCCACGGCCTGGGTCACGGCCCGGGCGTCCTCGGGGCAGTCGATGAAGCGGTGGGGGGAAAGGTCCAGGCCGCGCGCCTGGGCCAGTTCCTGGGCGCGCTCGCGGTTCCCGATGAAGATGGGCTCGGCCAGGCCTTCGCGCGCGGCGTGCAGCCCGGCGCGCAGCACGAAGCCCTCGGCGCAGGGGGCTATGGCCACCTTGGGGCGGCAGCCCTCGGCCCGCAGCACGCGGGCCAGGTCGTCCAGTCGGCGTAGGGTGGGCATGGGGCTACTCGTCCCCGCGCTTCAGGGCGATCTTGCCGGTGCGGGCCATGGAGAGGATGCCGAAGGGCGCGAGCATCTTGATCAGCCCCTCCACGCGCTCGGAATCGCCGGAGAGCTCCACGGTGATGCTCTGCTCGCCCATGCCCACCACGCTGGCGCGGAACACCTCCAGGATCTGCATGAGCTGGGAGAGGCTGGCGCCGCAGCGCTGCACCTTCATCAGCACCAGCTCGCGGTCCACGAATTCCTTGCGGGCCAGGTCGTCCACCTGGATGACGAAGTCCATGCCGGCCACCGCGGCGGTGATGGAGTCCATGGCCTCGTCCGGGGCCTCCAGGCAGATGACCATGCGCGAGACCTCGGGGTTCTCGGTCTGGCCGCAGGAGATGCTCTGGATGTTCAGGTTGCAGCGCTTGAATTCCTCGGCCATTTCGGCCAGCACGCCGGACCGGTTGGCCACGAGGGCGGAGATGGTGTGTTTCACGGCAGGACTCCTTGGCGGATGGGATGGGCGCGGCGGGCGGATGGGGCCCGCGCCATGGCCGCGCCGGGGCAGGATAACGCATCTTCCGCGGGACGCAAGGGGCCGCGGGCGTCATGGAAAAGGGGTGCGTGCGATATCGCGGGGATGCGGGCGATCGCCCGCCAAAATCGCCTTCCTGGCCGCGCCGCACTTGCCAAGCCCTGGCCACGCAGGTATAGATGCGCCGTGATGTCGTATTTTCATGACCATTGGATTCGTCCCAAGCTGGAGGCGCTGTGAAGGTCCGCTGCTGGGGCGCTCGCGGCTCCATAGCCGTGTCCGGCCCCGAATACGTGCGCCACGGCGGCGACACCCCCTGCCTGGAGCTGCGTTCCTCGGGCGGGGAGGTGCTTGTGGTGGACGCGGGCACGGGCATCCGGCGGCTGGGCAACCTGCTGGTGCGCGAGGGCCGCAACCGCCTGAGCCTGCTGTTCACGCACAGCCACTGGGACCACATCGTGGGCTTCCCGTTCTTCAAGCCCATCTACGACCCCAAGGCGCACATCCGCATGCTGGGCTGCCCGGGCTTCCAGGGCGAGGTGTCCAAGATCCTGGCCATGGCCATGCGCGCCCCGCTGTTCCCGGTGCCCTTCGAGGGCCTCTCGGCCCGGCTGGAGCCCAGTTCCTGGTGCAGCGCAGCCCTGGACGTGGACACCATCCGGGTCACGCGCATCGCGCTTTCCCACCCCAACATGGGCGCGGGCTACCGCTTCACGGAGAAGGGCCGCAGCGTGGTGTTCCTCACCGACAACGAGCTTTCGCACCACCACCGGGGCGGGCGCAGCTTCGAGGAATACGTGGCCTTCTGCAAGGGCGCGGACCTGCTCATCCACGACGCCGAGTACCTGCCCGAGGAGTACCCCGAGCGCAAGGGCTGGGGCCACTCCCACCTGCTGGACGCCGCGCGCCTGGCCCGCGAGGCCGGTGTGGGCGCCCTGGGGCTGTTCCACCACAACCAGGACCGCACCGACGCCGAGGTGGACGCCATGGTGGACCGCTGCCGCGCCGCGCTCGGTGGGGCCTGCGACTGTCTGGCGCTGACGCAGTACTCCGAGTTCACGTTCTAGGCCTCCCCCGCCGGCCCTCCAGGACGGTCCGCTGCGGGGGCGCAGCCCTTGCGGCACTTGATTTCTTGCCCCGGACGTGACACACCTTCCACTGCCGCCGCAAAGGCGGCCACGCCAAGGAGGGGGAGAAGTGCGCGCACTCATCGTTGACGACGATTTCTACAGCCGCGTTATGCTGCATGACATGCTCCGCCCGGTGGCGGAGTGCCATATCGCCGTGAACGGCGAAGAGGCCGTCGGGGCCTTCCAGAAGGCCCTGGACGACGGGCGCCGCTACGACCTGGTCTGCATGGACCTGGTGATGCCGGAGATGGACGGCCAGCAGGCCCTGCGGGAGCTGCGCGCCATCGAGGATGGCCTGGGGCTCTCCGACGAGGACCGCGTCAAGGTCATCGTGGTGAGCATGGTGGAGGACTCCAAGGAGACCAACGACGCCTTCTTCCTCGGCGGGGCGGACAGCTTCCTGGTCAAGCCCATCGACGAGGCCCGGCTTCTGGCCGAGCTGCGGAACATGGGCCTGGTGCCGTAGGGGCGCCCCGAATTCCATATGACACAATGCCGGGCCTGCGGGCATGGCCGGACGGACGCAGCGCGCCCGCCCGCCTGCGCGCCTCCCGGCGGGACGCACCAATGACGCAGATTCTCGGCATCAAGCTTTCCGACCACGGCCCGGTGTTCTACTTCTCCTCGGGCCAGTTCGTGGTGCAGCGGGGCCAGGCCGTGCTGGTGGAGACCGACCAGGGCCTGGCTCTGGGCCGCGTGGCCACCATCGCCGATCCCGAACCCCGGCCCGGCCAAGCCGCACAGCCCGCACAGCCGGATGAGACCCCGGTCGCCGAGCCCGCCGAATTCGAGGGCCCCGCGCCCTTTGAGCAGGGCTTCTCCGGCGCGGACTGGGACGAGGCGGCCGGCGGCGAGACCCCGCCGCAGCCCGTCCAGCCCGCCCCGGCCCAGCCCGAGCAGGAGGCCCACATCGGCGGCGACGGCGAAAACACCGTGGTCATGGACTACACCCAGCCCCAGCCCAAGCCCAAGGGGCTCAAGGGCCTCAAGCCCATCGCCCGGCTGGCCCGCCCGGACGACCTGGAGGCCGAGGCCGAGAACCGCCGCCTGGCCCGCCGCGCCCATACCTTCTGCCGCCACTGCATCAACGACCAGAAGCTGGACATGAAGCTGGTGGACGTGGAGGTGCTGCACGACCGCGGCAAGATGATCTTCTACTTCACCGCCCCGGGCCGCATCGACTTCCGCGAGCTCATCAAGAGCCTGGTGCGCGAGTTCCACACCCGCATCGAGCTGCGGCAGATCGGCGTGCGCCACGAGACCCAGATGCTCGGGGCCATCGGCAACTGCGGCCAGGTGTGCTGCTGCCGCCGGTTCCTGCGCAAGTTCGCCCCCGTCACCATCAAGATGGCCAAGGAGCAGAACCTGTTCCTCAACCCGGCCAAGATTTCCGGCATCTGCGGGCGCCTCTTGTGCTGCCTGAGCTACGAGCAGAAGGGCTACGAGGAGTTCCACAAGCAGTGCCCCAAGATCGGCAAGCGGGTGCAGACCCCGCTGGGCAGCCTGAAGGTGCTGCGCGCCAACTTCTTCAAGAAGTCCATCAGCGTGTGGATGGAGGAGGGCGGCGAGCGCGAGTTCACCCTGGACGAATGGCGCGAGATGCTGGGCCGTCCGGCTGGCGAGGGCCAGGCCGGAGTCCAGCAGCAGGGCCAGCCGCAGCAGGGCCAGCAGGCCAGGGGGGGAGAGCGTTCCGAGCGCGCGGAGAGGCCTGAGCGTTCCGAGCGCGGCGGCCGCAGGGGCGGCGAGCGCGGCCCCCGGCCCGAGCGTCCCGAAAGGCCCGAAAGGCCCGAAAGGTCCGAGCGTCCCGAAAGGCCCGAAAGGTCTGAAAGGTCCGAAAGGCCCGACAGGCCCGAAAGGCCTGACAGACCGGAGCGCCCGCGCCAGCCCCGGCCAGCCCAGCAGAATCAGCCCGCCCCGCGTGGCGACCAGCCCGAGAACGCCGCTCCCGGCGCACCCGTTTCCGGTGCCCCCGCCGCGGGAGAGCAGGGCGCGGAAGGCGCGGCCCGCAGGCCCCGGCGCAAGCGCCGCAAGCCGCGCGGACCCAAACCCGAGAACTAGACACCATATCCGGCGCTGGCCCCCCGAAACAGCGGGGCCAGGGTCCGGGCAGGAGAACTTCGTTGAGCCGCTTCTTCGTCACCACGCCCATCTTCTACGTCAACGCCAAGCCGCACCTTGGCCACGCCTTCACCACCATCCTGGCCGACTCGGTCACGCGCTTCCACCAGCTCATGGGCGAGGAGGCCTACTTCCTCACCGGCACCGACGAGCACGGCGACAAGATCGCCAAGGCCAGCGAGGAGGCCGGGCAGTCGCCCAAGGAGTACGCCGACCAGATCAGCGGCCTGTTCCGCGAGCTGGCGCCCATGCTGGGGGCCAAGCCCAGCCAGTTCATCCGCACCACCGATCCCGAGCACATCAAGTGCGTGCAGAAGGTGCTGCAGAAGGTCTACGAGTCCGGCGACATCTATTTCGGCGAGTACGGCGGCCACTACTGCTTCGGCTGCGAGCGCTTCTACACCGAGAAGGAGCTTGTGGACGGCATGTGCCCGGACCACAAGACGCGCCCGGAGTACATCGCGGAGAAGAACTACTTCTTCCGCATGAGCAAGTACCAGTCCTGGCTCATCGACCACATCAACCAGAACCCGGACTTCATCCGCCCCGCGCGCTACCGCAACGAGGTGTTGAGCCTGCTGGAATCCGGCGCGCTGGAGGACCTCTGCATCTCCCGGCCCAAGAGCCGCCTCACCTGGGGCATCGAGCTGCCCTTCGACTCCGACTTCGTGTGCTACGTGTGGTTCGACGCGCTGCTCAACTACGTCAGCGCCCTGGGCTACCCGCGCGGCGAGAAGTTCAAGAAGTTCTGGCCCGCCAACCACATCGTGGCCAAGGACATCCTGAAACCCCACGCCGTGTTCTGGCCCACCATGCTCAAGGCCGCGGGCATGCAACCCTACCACTCGCTCAACGTGCACGGCTACTGGCTGGTGCGCGACACCAAGATGAGCAAGTCCCTGGGCAACGTGGTGGAGCCGGGGAAAATGGTGGACGCCTACGGCGCGAGCGCCTTCCGCTATTTTCTGCTGCGCGAGATGGCCTTCGGCTCCGACGCCTCGTTCACCGAGGAGGCCCTGGTGGGCCGCCTCAACGCCGACCTGGCCAACGACCTGGGCAACCTGTACAACCGCGCCCTGTCCATGACCCACAAGTATTTCGGCGGCGTGGTGCCCAGCCCCGGCGACGAGACCATCGAGGACGCCGAGCTCAAGCGCCTGGGCCGCGACGCCATGCGCGCCTTCCAGGACAACTTCGGCGAGTTCCGCACCGCCCGCGCCCTGGAGAGCCTGTGGGAGCTGGTGCGCGCGCTGAACAAGTACATCGACCAGTCCGCGCCCTGGACCCTTTACAAGAACAAGAACATGGCCCGGCTGGGCACGGTGCTGTACATGGTGCTGGAGCACCTGCGCAAGGTGGCCGTGCACCTCTGGCCCGTCATGCCCGATGCCAGCGTGAAGATGCTCGCGCAGCTGGGCATCACGTTCGACCTGGACAAGTTCGCCCTGGCCAAGGAGCCCGAGGCCTGGGGCCTCTTGGAGTCCGGCGTGGAGGTGGCGCAGACCTCCACCCTGTTCCCGCGCCTGGAGCTGCCGGAGCCGCCCGCCCCCGAACCCAAGGCTCCCAAGGCCCCGAAGGCCGCCGCCGAGCCCAAGGCCAAGGACGCCCCCGCCGCCAAGAAGGCCGAATCCGCCGCGCCCGCAGCCGCTGGCCCGCTGGAGAACATCGAGTTCGCCGACTTCCAGAAGCTGGACCTGCGCGTGGGCACGGTGGTCTCCTGCGAGAAGCACCCCGACGCCGAAAAGCTGCTCGTGGTCAAGGTCAACCTAGGCGAGCCCGAGCCGCGCCAGGTCGTGGCGGGCCTGGCCGACCGCTTCAGCCCCGAGGAGCTGGTGGGCAGGCAGGTGGTGGTGGTGGCCAACCTGGCCCCGCGCAAGCTGCGCGGCCTGGTCAGCCAGGGCATGATCCTGGTGGCCAAGGACGCCGAGGTGACGCGCCTGCTCGGCCCCTCCGGCCCGGTGGACGACGGCGGAAAAGTCGCCTAGCTGCCTACAAAAACAACTTGGAAATTCAAGGGGCCTCGGCGTAACCGCCGGGGCCTCTTGTCTTTTTGAAGAGCATGAGTGGGTTGACCTGATAGTAGAAATAACCAATACTATCATTTCCCCCTGGCCCAAGCGCGGGCGTTGCGCATAGCCTTGCCGGAGGACACCCCATGCCCGGAACCATTCAGATCGGCGACACGACCATTACCCTCGAATCCCTTTTCCTTTCCATGCCCGTGGCCATCGCGCTCATCGACCGCGAAGGCCGCCATGTGGGCCTGAACGACGCCCTGGCCTCCATCAGCGGCAACAAGGCCGCCGAGCTCATTGGCCGGAAAGTGGCGGAACTGGACCCGCAGAGCGGGCGCAACATTGCGGAGAACTTCCGCGTGTTCGATGCCGGCGGCACTGTGCCCGAGCACGAGATCCGCATCGACGACCGCACGTTCCACGTGGCCGTGCAGGCGCTGCGCGACGGAACCGGCCACGCCTTCGGCCTGCTCGCCGCGCTTACGGACATCACCGCCAGCAAGCAAACCGAGCGCAAGCTGGCCGAGGCCAACAAGCTGCTGGAACTGCACGCGCGCATGGATCATCTCACCGGCGCGTGGAACCGCCGCCACTTCGACGACCTTATCCTGGGCGAGGTGCGGCGCTCCAGGCGCGAGGGCTTGCCGCTCTCGCTCATGATTTTCGACGTGGACCATTTCAAGGGCTACAACGACTGCTACGGCCACAGCGCCGGGGACGAGTGCCTGCGGGCCATTGCCCAGGCCGCGCGCAGCACCCTGCGTCGGCCCAGCGACAAGGTCTGCCGCTACGGCGGCGAGGAGTTCGCCGTGGTACTGCCCGGCACCGAGGCCAACGGTGCGCTGGGCCTGGCCGAAGACCTGCGCGAGGCGGTGGAGAATCTTGGGCTGGAGCATACGCGCAGCGCCTGCGGCCGGGTCACCATCAGCCTGGGGCTGGCCTGCATGGAGGGCTGCCAGGCCCAGACCTGCACGCTGCACGACGATCCGGACCTGGCCGTGCACACCCTGCGCGACCACCTGGTGCGCAGCGCCGACCAGGCGCTCTACGAGGCCAAGGGCTCGGGCCGCAACCGGGTCAGCCTGTGGAATCCACGCGAGGCACGGGCCTAGCCTCTCCCCTCAAAAATGGAAAAGCCCCCCGGCCGCACGGCAGGGGGGCTTTTACGTGTCTCGCGCTTGGGGCTACTTCTTGGCCGGGTTCACCACGTACCAGACCTCGTTGACGCCCTGGCCGCTGGTGTCGCCGGGCTTCTGGTCCTTGAAGAAGTAGTACAGCGGCGCGCCCCGGAAGGTGGCCTGCGGCGAGCCGTCCGCGCGCTTGATCACCCCGAAGTCCTTGGCGTTCAGCCCGGCCCCCGGTTCCACCTTGTCAGCCGCGTAGGCGGGCCACTTGACCAGGCAGTCTCCGGAGCACACGGACACGCCGGGCGAGTCCTTGGTGAAGATGTACAGCGTCATGCCCTTGGAGTCGGCCAGATAGCTGCCGATGCCCTCCTTGGACAGAACCTGGGCCTTGTCGCCGGCCGCCAGCGCGGGCAGCGAGAACAGAATCATGGCGAACGCCACGAGGGCGGCGCCGAGTGTCTTTCTTACGGCTGGGCTGATGGCGTACATACGCGCCTCCTTGCGGTTCGGGGGCCTCACGGCAGTATCGCCGGGGGCCGGGGGGTGCGTGTGAGCACTCCCTGTCAGGAGGAGATAGGCGCGATTATCGCGTGGTCAAGGGCAGGCAGCGGGTGCTTCGCGCCGTTCTCTCAGGCATGGCCGGGCCGAAATCCTTCGCGGGCGGGCATTCTGCTTCCATCGTATGTTGCCATGTCTCACAAATGATTCTATTCTTTCGCCGAAGCGGACAGAACGGCCACAGTGGCCGGTGCTTTCCCGAGTGCTTTTCCGGAGGATACACGCACCATGGCCCAGCCAGACAGCAACGCGCGGCGCGTTCGCCTTATTCTTCCGCCCGACAGGGCCTTCCTTCCCGCCGCGCTGGCCTGCGCCCACGAAACCCTCGCCGCTTTCGGCCTGCCCGATCCGGACGCCAAGCGGTTCGAACTCGCCCTGGAAGAGGTGCTGGTCAACGTCATCGACCACGGTTTCGAGGACGGTCCCGGAGACCCCTTCGAACTCGCCATCGGCAGCACCGCCCTGGGGGTGGAGGCCGTGATCCTCGAAAAGGGCATCCCCTTCGACCCGGCGGCCCTGCCCGCCTATGTCCCGCCAACCGGGCCGGAGGCGGAGGAAGCCCGGGGGCTGGGGCTGCACCTGGCCCAGTCCTGCCTGGACGAACTTGAGTTCAGCCTTCTGGGCGCGGAGGGCAAGAAGACGCGCCTGTACAAGCACTTTCCCTCCGGGGATGCGCCCGCCCGCCGCCAGGACGAGGAGCAGGCCCAGCCCCGCCGGGGCAAGCGCCGCAACGTCAGCTATGCCATTCGCCCCTTCGTGCCGGGCGACGCCATCAACATCGCCCGCTGCGCATGGCGGCTGCACGGCTACACCTTCTACGACGAGAACGTTTACCGGACGGAGCGCATCCAGGCCCTCAACCAGGGCGGCTGGATGCTCTCCCTCATCGCCGCCACCCCGGATGACGAGTTCGTGGCCCACGGCGCACTGGTCTTCGAGGACCCCGCCGACCAGACTGCCGAGCTGACCTACCTGCTGCGCGATTTCTCGCTGCGCGCCCAGAACTGCACCGACGACATCGTCGCCGAGCTTTTCGCCCTGGGGCGTTCCCGGAACCTCGCCGGCGTCACCGCCCATGTGGTGACCAACCACTCCCACACGCAGCGCATGTCCATGCGGCAGGGCGTTGTGGAATGCGGCCTGGTCATCGGCTGCAGCCGGGCGGACTGGGATTTCAAATGGGTTGAGGGCGCGACCGCGCAGCGCATCAGCGAAGTGTCCTACTTCTGGCCGCTGCACATGCCCGCGCGCACGCTCTACCCCCCGGCCCGCCACCGGGACATGGTCCGCGCCATTTATGGCCGCATGGGTGCGGCGCACGAGTTCCTCGCTCCCCAAACCGCCCCGGCCCCGGCCTCGGCCCTGGCGACAG
>JAEXRD010000049.1 GCA_023438245.1 Pseudomonadota bacterium
CACCCCCTTCCAAAACTTTTGTAGGGGCCGGGGGAGAGGGGTGGAGGCAGGGAGCGGTCCGCGCTAGTGGCCGTCCTTACGGTCGACAAAGCGCTTCACCGCCCGGCCCAGGCAGACGAAGATCTCCGGGGCGCTCTCGCAAATCCTGCGGAAGGCCTCGTACATGCCGGAAATGGCCTGCAAGTCCAGCTGGTGCGAGAGGACGTACTGGTCCTTCCTCAGCTTCCTCAGGTCACGCTGGGTTTTCTTGGCCGCCCGCTGGCGATACTTCCGCATCTGCTTGATGCACTGGATTCTGTGCGCGCAGGCCGCCACCGAGGTGTCCTCCTCCGGGCCGTTCCAGCGCCTGTATTCCTCCTCGAACTTCTGCAGCTCCAGGTACAGCGGCTTCGAAAAGAAGCCGGCTTCCACAATGCCCGTCGCCTCGTTGACGATCAGGGCCAGCGATTTCTGTATCGTGTCGCACACGGGCTTGGAAACGCCCCTGGCCTCCCGCGCGGAAAGATCGTTCAGGATCTGCGTCAGCGCGTCGCTGCGGAACTGCTGAAACGCCCACACCATGGTTCCTCGTTCGCCTTGCATCGTGACCTCCTGCGGTGCTGTGCCGCCTGCCCCCGGCAGCGGCATGTGGCTCAATACGCCCTGGCCTGTATGTTGCGTGGTGACCTATATAGAAAATATAGGGTAAGGAGTCAAGGGTATGCGACCGGATTCTCCCCCCATGCCCGAGTCAGCGCCCCAGCGGTCCCAGGTGGGTGTTGCGCTGGGCCAGCATCCAGCACTTGAGATCCTCTGGCAGGGCGCGCCACGAGCCGGATCCGTCGCGCTTCCACGCGGGCAGGCCCATGTGGCTGACCAGCCTGGCGATGTGCTTGGGGTTTTCGCCTACGGCCTCGCAGATGGCGCGCGCTCCCTTGATGCAGATGCCGGTGTTTCCTTCCATGCGGTGGTGCTCCTTGAGCGGGGGGCGTTGAGGTTGCGGTTGCTGTCGAATTGTTCCGGACGTCAGCGTGGCCCAGCCTCGGGCGGTTGGGGGCCAACTGGGCGGCGGCTCGCTGTTTTGTCAAAATACATACGCGGTGCGGACGGCGCACCACCCGAGATGCTGGCCTGCCGGAGCGGCCAGTTCTTGCCAGATGCCGCGCCAGGGCGCAGATTGTCTTGCCGATTGACAACGGAATGGCGCGAGTTCGTGAGGCGTTGCATTCGCGGAGCGAGCGCCATCCTGTGCGCTTTTGCGGTGCTGGCAAGGCCTTCGCGCAAAGGTCGGGTGTGGGCGTTGTGCATGAGCGGTATTTTGTCAGGCTGATAATTATTTGTCAACGAGTCAACTGGCAAAAAGTTGGACACGGACAAATAATGTGCTACTGGTAGTGAGCAGACAAAACAGGTAGGCGCTACGACCGAACATGAGAAGGGGGAAGACGTGAGTTTTACCAGCACCCTGCGGCAGATGCTCTGGACCAAGGTGGGGGAGGGGGCCGAGTACCCCAACCGCAAGCGCATGGCCGACGCCCTGGGGGTGGACCCCAGCCAGCTCAACCGCTTCCTGGACGGCGAGCGCGGGCTTTCCGCCGACACCATCGGCCGCATCCTGGACGGGCTGGGGGCCAGGCTGGTGCTGCCCGGGGCCGAGGCCGACCTGGCCCGGACGGCGGCCCGCGACGTGTGCTTCGTGGCCGCCAAGGCCACCACGGGCCTGCCCGGGCTTTCCGGTTCCGGGCGCGAGCTGCCGCCCCTGCAGAACGAGGACTATTTCGCCGTGCCGCTGGCGCAGAGCGCCGCCGCCGCCGGGCCGGGCATACTGCCCGAGGACCAGGTGCGCGGCTGGGTGCTGGTGTGGCGCCACCACGAGAGCGTGCGTTTCCGTTCCGACCTGGTGGCCGTGGAGATCGGCCGGGGAGAGATGAGCATGGTGCCCACGCTGCACCCAGGCGACATCGTGCTGGTGGACCGCGCCGAGAAAAGCCCCGACCCCGCGGGCAAGATCATGCTGGTGTGCGACCCGGACGGCGGCTGCGCGGTGAAGCGCGTGAGCGCCCGGCCCGTGGAGGGCGACACCGAGCTGGTGTTCTACTCCGACAACAGCCGCGAGTTCCCGCCCCTGGTGCATCGCCTGCGGCGCGACTACGGCGGCGAGCTCTCCGCCGCCATCGGCGGGCGCGTGGTCTGGGCCTGGAGCGACATGACCCGGAAGTAGCGCGGCTGGTCAGCTATTTCCTGCCCTGATGTTCCCGGCGGGAGGGGCCGATATATTCCTGTGGCCTTTTGCACAGGCGTCTGGTATTTACATCTTTCGTCAACAGCACTGTGGAACAGTTGAGGCTCTCGATGAAATGGTTCTCCCGGTTCTTCTCCGACAACGCCGACAACGCCAGCGGCGAGCTCAACGCCTTCCTGGGCGCGGGCACGCATTTCACCGGCCAGCTTGAGTTCACCGGCAGCGTGCGCATCGACGGCCGCTTCCAGGGGGTCATCACCTCGCCGGGCACGCTCATCCTGGGGCACGAGGCCGTGGTCAAGGGCGAGATCCGCGTGGCCAACCTCAATTCCAACGGCTGCATCATCGGCACCGTGGTGGCGGAGAGGGGCGCGCACCTGCACGAGCACGCCCTGTTCGATGGCCGCATCGTGACTCCGCGCCTGTCCATGGACGAGGGCGCGGTGCTCAATGGCAGCATCGAGATGCCGCGCGGCGACAAGACCCTTGCCGTGGACGACCTGGCCGAGCTGGAGGGCGACAGCGTTCCCGTGCTGCCCACGGCCAGCGTCAAGCCCGCCGTCGCCGGGGCGGCCATGTCCGCCGCCACGATGTCCGCCGCGGCCATGTCCGACTCCCGCGACGAGGACCCCGAGGGCGACGGCGACTAGGCCGACAAACGAACTTCCGCCAAAGGAAAAGGCCGGGCCGGACTCGCAAGTCCAACCCGGCCTTTCTTTTGCTTTCGTCCTGCCCCCGCCCCTGGCGCGGGGCTGATTCCCAAACAGCGAATTCTGGTCTCTGGCGAGGAGCGCTACGGTCAGGGGGCTGGGATAGTACTGTTGCGGTACAGCCCAGACCCCTGGCCGCAGCGCGACGACGCCCAGAGGGCAAAAGGCGCGTTTGGAATCAGCCCCCCTGCCCCAATCCTAGCCCTTGCGCTTCTGTATCTCGCCGGTCATGGGAATGAAGAACACGCCCATGTCCTTGCGCGAGTGCACGCGGCCGTCCTTGTCCTTGGTGAACACGTAGAGCACCTGGCCCTTCTTGAAGGGCTGGCCGATGGGCACGATGAGACGGCCCTCGGGCTTGAGCTGTTTGAGCAGTTCCGGGGAGACGTAGCGGGCCACGCAGGTGACCATGATGATGTCGAAGCCGCCCTTGACCTCGGGCCAGCCGAAGTAGCCGTCGCCCACGCGGGTCTTCACGTTGGTCAGGCCCAGCGGCTTGTAGATCTTGGCCACCTCGCCGCCCAGCGGCTTGATGATCTCGATGGAGTAGGACTCCTTGACGATGCGGGACAAAAGCGAGCTCTGGAAGCCGGAGCCGGTGCCGATCTCCAGGGTCACGTCGCCGGGCTTGGGCTTGGCCAGCTGCGTCATGTAGGCCTGGCCCAGGTAGTCCGACAGGGCCGAGCCGTAGCCGATGGCCCAGGGCTTGGGCGCGGGCTCGTAGCAGGTGGCGGCGAAGGCGCGCTTGTTCTGGTAGTCCCAGTGGTAGTACTCGCGCGGCAGCTCCTTGAAGGCGCGCAGCACCGACTGGTCGGCCTTGCCGAAGCGGCGGTCCAGGTAGCGCTCGATGGCGGCCATGGCCTGCACCTTGCGGGCCTGCAGCTCCTGGAAGTCCTTTTCCGGCAGGTCGGCGCGGCGGCCGCTCTGGCGCATGGCCTCCTGGTAGGTGCGCCAGGTCCAGGGCGCGCCGGGGGCCCAGGCCCCGCCGGGCACGGGGGCGGCCTTTTCCATGGGCGCGGCCTGCGCGGCGGCGGCCTGCGGGCTCATGGGCACCGCGTCCACCCCATGCGCGGCGGGCTTCGCGGGCGCGGCCCCTTTCTCTGCGGGCGCATTCTGCGCGGCAAGAGCCGCCGTGGAACCGAACATCACCACCAGGGCCAGGACAAGAGCCTGGCCGAACACGCGAACACCCATGGGCAGGAATCCCCCGGAAGTTGGAATACGGCCCAGTAGCACGAGGGCGACGGGTCCAGCAAGGAGACATGCGGTCCGGGTCCGGAGAAAATCAAGCCCGGAAAAAACCAGGAATTGTTCGCATACTGTCACCGCTGACAGCATCCCGGCCCTTGCCATCCGGGGCCTGCGGCCTTACCTCAGCGGGATGCCAAACCTCACCGAAAAGCCCACCGAAAACACCCCCGCCGCCTCCCCCGTTCCGGCCCCTTCCCAAACCCAGGAAAACCGGGGCGTCATCCGCATCGAGGGCGCGCGCCACCACAACCTCAAGGACCTGACCCTGTCCATCCCGCGCGAGAAGCTGGTGGTGGTCTGCGGGCCGTCAGGCTCCGGCAAGAGCACCCTGGCCTTCGACATCGTCTACGCCGAGGGCCAGCGCCGGTACGTGGAGAGCCTCTCGGCCTACGCGCGCCAGTTCCTGCCGCAGATGGACAAGCCCAAGGTGGACAAGGTCGAGGGCCTCTCGCCTGCCATATCCCTGGAGCAGCAGACCACCGGCCGCAACCCGCGCTCCACCGTGGGCACCGTCACCGAGGTGTACGACTTCCTGCGCGTGTTCTACGCCCGGCTGGGCACGTTCTTCTGCCCGCAGTGCGGCAAGCCCATTTCCGCCCAGACCAGCGACGAGATCACGGCAAGCATCCTGGCCATGCCGGAGGGCGCGCGCATACTGCTGCTGGCCCCGCTGGTGGAGCACCAGAAGGGCACGCACAAGGACCTCTTCGCCAAGCTCATGAAGGACGGCTTCGCCCGCGTGCGGGTGAACGGCCAGGTGGTGACGCTGGAGGAGGCCCCGGAGCTGGACAAGCTGAGGAAGCACACCATCGAGCTGGTGGTGGACCGCCTGGCGCTCAAGCCAGACATCCGCCCGCGCCTGGCCGACTCCATCGAGCTGGCGCTGCAGAAGGGCAAGGGCAGCCTCATCGTCAATGAGCATGGCAAAAGCGGAAAGGATGCCGACCGCTTCTTCAGCACCGCCAGCACCTGCCCGGAGTGCGGCGTGTCCATGCCCAAGCTCACCCCGCAGCTGTTCTCCTTCAACAGCCCGCAGGGCGCCTGCCCGGAATGCTCCGGCCTGGGCAGCGTGGAATATTTCGAGTTCGACCTGCTGGTGCCCAACAAGGGCCTGTCCCTGGGCGAGGGCGGCATCCTGCCCTGGCGCAATCCCAAGCTGTTCGCCCGCCACGAGGAGGGCCTGAAGCGCCTGGGCAAGCGCCACGGCTTCACGCTTTCCACGCCCCTGGGCCAGCTCAGCGAGGAAGCCCGCGTGGCGCTCATCGAGGGCGACCCCGGCGCGGACTGGGTGGGCGTGGTGCCGCTGCTCGAACAGGGCATGGGCTACGGCCACATCTGGCGCGACGAGCTCTCGCGCTACCGCCAGACCCGGCCCTGCCCGGCCTGCAAGGGCGCGCGGCTCAAGCCCGAGGCGCTCTCCGTGCGCGTGCCGGGTGATGCCAACGGCCTGTCCATCCACGAGTTCTGCTCCCTGTCCATCCATCGCGCGCTGGAGTGGCTGTCCGCGCAGGACTTTGCCGGGCATGACGCGCTCATCGCCGGGCCGCTCTTGAAAGAGCTGACCCACCGCCTGGGCTTCATGAAGGGCGTGGGCCTGGAGTACATTTCGCTCGCCCGCAACATGGGCACCCTCAGCGGCGGCGAGGCCCAGCGCATACGCCTCGCGAGCCAATTGGGCAGCGGCCTGGTGGGCGTCACCTACGTGCTCGACGAGCCCTCCATCGGCCTGCACCCGCGCGACAACGAGCGGCTGCTGCGCACCCTGCGCAGCCTGCAGGCCCGCGGCAACACCGTGCTGGTGGTGGAGCACGACGAGGCCACCATCGAGAGCGCGGACCACGTCATCGAGCTTGGCCCCGGTTCCGGCGAGCTGGGCGGCGAGATCGTGTTCCAGGGCGGGGTGGACGAGCTGATGAACAAGAGCCAGTCGCTCACCGCCAAGTACCTGCGCGGCGACCTGCGCATCGAAAGGCCCAGCGAGCGCCGCCAGCCCGTGGCCATTTCCGGCCACACGCACCTGGGCATCCGGGGCGCGCGCGCGAATAATCTCAAGGGCCTGGACCTGGACATCCCGCTGGGCGTGCTGGTGTGCTTCACCGGCGTGTCCGGCTCGGGCAAAAGCTCGCTGGTGGTGGACACGCTGTACAAGCACCTGGCCCTGTCCCAGGGCATCAAGGTGGACCAGCCCGGCCCCGTGGACGGCTTCGTGGGCGCAAGCGCCGTGGAGCGCATCATCGCCATCGACCAGACGCCCATCGGGCGCACCCCGCGCTCCAACCCCGCCACCTACACCAAGGCCTTTGACGAGATCCGCACCATCTTCGCGGGCACCAAGGACGCCAAGATGCGCGGCTACAACCCGGGCCGCTTCAGCTTCAACGTGGCGGGCGGGCGCTGCGAGGCCTGCCAGGGCGACGGCCAGATCCGCGTGGAGATGCACTTCCTGCCCGACGTGTACGTGACCTGCGACGTGTGCAAGGGCCTGCGCTACAACGCCCAGACCCTGGAGGTGCGCTACAAGGGCAGGAACATCGCCGAGGTGCTGGACATGACCGTGGCCGAGGCCAAGGAGTTCTTCGGCACGCACACGGCGCTCTCCCGCAGGCTGGAGGTGCTGGAGCAGGTGGGCCTGCCCTACCTGCGCCTGGGCCAGCCCGCCACCACCCTCTCCGGCGGCGAGGCCCAGCGCATCAAGATCAGCCGCGAGCTGGGCAAGCGCGGCCTGCCCGGCACCCTGTACATCCTGGACGAGCCCACCACCGGCCTGCACATGCACGAGGTGGGCAAGCTCATCCGCGTGCTGCACCGCCTGGTGGACAAGGGCGCCAGCGTGGTGGTCATCGAGCACAACGCCGACGTGGTGCTGGCCAGCGACTGGGTGTTCGATCTGGGCCCCGGCGGCGGCGAGAACGGCGGGCGCATCGTGGCCCAGGGCACGCCCGAGGACATCATGGCCAATCCGGAGTCCGTCACCGGGCGCTTCCTGCTGCCGGAATCGAATGGGTCGGGCGGCAATGGCGGCACTGACGCCACTGGGCAGGCCAAGCCCGCGCCCAAGAAAAAGAGCAAGAAATCCTAGTTCATGCGCGACGAACTCTGGCGCACGCCGTTTCCGCGCTTCGTCTGCGCGCAGACCACGGACTTTTTGGCCTACCACATGCTCACCGTGGCCGTGGGCTGGCAGATGTACGACCTCACCGGCAGCGCGCTGCACCTGGGCTACATCGGGCTGGTGCAGTTCCTGCCGCAGCTTCTGCTCACCTTCGTGGTGGGCCACGTGGCCGACCGCTACGACCGCCGCACGGTGGCGCTGCTGGCCATGGGCGTGCTGCTCCTCGTGGCCTCGGCCCTGGCCTGGGGCATCCTCTCCGGCACGCTCACCGAGCACCTGCTGCTGGCCTACGCCGCGCTTTTGGGCGCTGCCCGCTCCTTCGTGCATCCCACCATGCTGGCGCTCATGCCCAGCCTGGTCAGCCAGGCCCAGCTGCCGCGCTGCCTGGCGCTCTCCGCCACCGGGCGGCAGAGCGGCGTGATCCTGGGCCCGGCCCTGGGCGGCGCGCTGTACGCCCTGGGCCCGGCGGTGGTGTACCTGGCCTGCGCGGCCTCCTTCGCCGGGGCCATGGCGCTGCTCCTGGACGTGCGGACCCCGGTCCGCCAGGGAGAGGGGCCGCAGCACCGCGAGGTTCCGGGCCTGCGCTCGGCCTTCGACGGGCTGGCCTACATAAGAAGCCGCCCGGAACTGCTCGGCGCCATCTCGCTGGACCTGTTCAGCGTGCTCTTGGGCGGGGCCACGGCGCTTCTGCCCATCTTCGCGCGCGACATCCTTGAGGTCGGGCCGCAGGGCCTGGGCCTCTTGCGCGCGGCCCCGGCCGCCGGGGCGGTGGCCATGTCGCTGTGGCTGGCCCGCAGGCCGCTGGGCGCAAAGGTCGGCGCGCGCGTGGGCCGGACGATGTTCGCGGCGGTGGGCCTGTTCGGGCTGGCCACCGTGGCCTTCGGCCTGTCGCGCTCGTTTGTGCTCTCGCTGGCCAGCCTGTTCGTGCTGGGCCTGGCGGACATGGTCAGCGTGGTCATCCGCTCCTCGCTGGTGCAGCTGGAGACCCCGGACGCCATGCGCGGGCGGGTCAGCGCCGTGAACTCCGTGTTCATCGGCACAAGCAACCAGCTGGGCGAGTTCGAGTCCGGCCTGACGGCGTCCTGGTTCGGCGCGGCCCCGGCGGTGGTGCTGGGCGGGGTGTGCACGCTGCTGGTGGCCGGGCTGTGGATCCGCTTCTTTCCGGAGCTGTGGAGACGCGACCGGTTGGGGGCCTAGGGCCCGGAAACCGAGCCCGCCGAAGGTGGGCCGGGACCGCCCGGCAGGGGGGTAGCCGCCCGCAAAAGGCGTTGCCAGAGGCTCCCGGAACGGGTAGGGTAGGCATCTCCCACCTAAGAACCCTTAAAAAAGGAAGGCCCGTGGCAAAGCCGAACTACCAATACGAAAAGCGCTCCAAAGAGCTGGCCAAGAAGAAGAAGAAGGAAGAGAAGCTCAAGCGCAAGGCCGAGCAGGCGCTGCGTCCCGTGCGCTACGACGAGTACGGCAATCCCATCGAGGAGCCGGAAGCGTCGGAAGAAGCGGAACAGACGGCCCCCTCCGGGGACGCCGCCTCGTAGCCCCGCCCCGGGTTTTTCGCACGCCTAGAACGTCACCGAAAGGTTCACCGACCCGAACATCTGGGGCGTGTTCTGCCCCTTGTATTCCTCCGTCCTGTACACGTGGGTGTACGTGAGCTTGGCCGGGCCGACGAGCAGCCCCACGCCCGCCATGAGGTCGCCCACGAAGTGGCGCTTGTCCACGTGCGGGCTCTTCTCCCAGGTGTTGCCGTCCAGGAAGATGTTGCGCGCCACGGCCCGTCCCTCGGCCCCGAAGAACACGTGCAGGCCCAGGCCCGTCTCGCGCCGCAGCCGGACGTCGTCCGGGGCCGCGGGCGCGCTCACCCCGCCGCCGGGCTGGATCAGCGAGGTGCCGAAGTCCATGGGCAGCTCCCAGCCCAGCCTTGTTTCGAACCCCACCGCAGCGTGCGTCAGGACGTTGCCCACCGTGGCCCCGTAGCGCGGCAGGAAGTCCCAGGCCACGTCGCGGCCCAGGTCCACGCGCGCCGCTCGCAGGGTGCGCATCCAGGAAAGCATCACCCCCGGCTCGTCGTGGATCTGGTATTTCCAGCCCAGGGCGCGGCGGAAGCCCATGGCGCTGTGGTAGTCGTTCTGCGTCTCCCCGGCGCGCGCGCTGGGGCCCACGATCCCCAGGCTGGTCTCGAAGGTGTCCAACCGGTCCGGCGTCTTGGCGTGCAGGGCCAGGGCCAGGTAGCTCCAGCCCGCGTAGGGCCGGTCGTAGGGCTGGGGCGTGGTCAGCCGGGTGTTGCGCGGGGTGTACATGTTCTGCCCCAGGCTCAGGGCCACGTTGTACTGCTGGCCCGGATCGTTCACAAAGGGCAGGGATTGCAGGTAGGGCAGCACGAAGGCGGGCAGGCGCTCGTCCTCGGCGTAGCCCTTCAGGTCCCCGGAAATCCAGGTGAGCTTGATGCCGTTGGTGTAGTGCTCGTCCGTGCCGCCGAAGAAGTCGTTCTCCTCGGTGAGGATCAGCGTGGAGCCGCGCAGCACCGGGGCCTGGCGGTGCTCGCCGGGCGGAAGAGCGGGGAGCGCGGGCTGTGTGGATTGGGCCGACTCGGCGGGCGCGGCGGCGAAGATGTCCTGCGCGTGGCCAGGGGCGGAGGGCAGGCCCAGCGTCAGCGCCAGGGTCAGGAGGCAGGTGCGCAGGGCGCGGCGGTGCTTTCTGGTTTTGGAGGGCATGGGCCATTGTCTCCCGGAAGGAGGCTTTGTCAAGCGCGGCGGTGTTTGAAACAGGGGGGCGGACATTTCTGCCGCTGGCACGCTCCCTGCTAGCGAAGCGCAGACGCACCCCACCAGACGCGGAGGTTTCCCATGCGGTTACTGCCAAGCCCCCCCCGACCCCTGAATGCCCGTGCGGCCCTGCTGCTGGCCCTGGCCCTTCTGGCCGCGCTGGCCGTGCTGCCCGTTCTGTCGGGTTGCTCGCGCCCCGGCCTGGAGCGCGTGGACGTGACCTGGGAGACCGACCCGCCGCCCAAGTGGGGCCTGTACCCCGGCTACCGGCAGGAGATTCCCTGCCCGCCCGGCGCGCGCTATCGCGTGGATGCGCACCTGCCCGGCAAGGTCGTGGCCTCGGGCTACGTCAAGGCCGCGGGCACAAGCGGCATCACCTTCGAGGCCGACCGCACCGCCCAGGGCCTGGTGGGCGAGTCCGACGACGCCAATGTCCTGCTCGTCACCGCCCAGACCCCGGACACCGGCGGCGGGCGCGCGCGCTACACCGCGCTGCGCGTGGAGCGCAAGGGCGACAAGATCGTGTTCGAATTCCCCAAGTAGCGCTTTTTGCCGGCGCGGGGCTATTCAAATTGCCGGAGAGGATATAGAATAGAGTCATAGTCGACCGCTTCGCCACCTCCATTCCGACAGGAGGCCGACATGCGTCCGCTCTGGCTCGTTCTGCTCCTTGTCCCGGTCGTGGCCCTGGTGATCTTCCTGACGCGGTTCAGCCACGAGCAGGTGGATCGCGTGGAGGTGCACGCCGAGGGCGCCCCCACCCTGCTGCTGCTGCCCGGAAACGCCGCCAGCGTGGGCTGGAGCCCGGGGCGTTCCGTCGTGGTGGCCGCCTTCATCGGCAAGACCCAGGTCTGCGAGGGCACCCTGGCCGACGTGGGCATGGGCCTGACCTACCGCCAGCGCTCCCAGACCAAGAGCATCGAGGCCGACCAGCGCGGCGGCGACCGCGTGGAGCTCACCCTCGCCAACGTGGACCTGAAGACCGGCAACGTGTCGCGCCAGTTGTTCCTGCGCCTGGAACGCCGGGGTGGCGTGCTGGTGTGCGAGTTTCCGGCCAGGCCCAAGTAGGCTAGGCCCGCCCCCCGGACAGCGCCCGCGCCGCCCTCCCCGAGGGA
Source organism: Pseudomonadota bacterium (assembly GCA_023438245.1). GTDB lineage: Bacteria > Desulfobacterota > Desulfovibrionia > Desulfovibrionales > Desulfovibrionaceae > Humidesulfovibrio. The sequence goes on from JAEXRD010000049.1 coordinate 11,172, forward strand.
TCGGCCTGGGCCAGCGCAGCCTCGAACGCCTCGCCCTGGCCCTGCTCTCGGGCCAGCCGCCCCGCCAGGGCCAGTTCGTCCAGCCCCTGCCGCAGCCTGTAGCAGCGCAGGTTGCACAGCCCCAGTTCCAGCCCGGCCCGCCAGTCGCCCCGGCGGCGTAGCGTCAGGTCCGAGAGCGCGCCCAGGAGCAGCGCCTCGGCCCCCCAGGTGTTGCGCAGCGCCCCGATGAACGCCGTGAGCGCACCGATGTCCGCCGGATCGAGCCAGCGCGCCAGGAACAGGCACTCCAGCCCGCTGGCGGGCAGGTGGCGCTCCGGGTCGAAGCTGAAGCCCGCGCGCTCGGGCAGGTTGTGCCGCCGGGCCTCCCCGGCCCAGGCCAGCAGCAGCCCGATGGGCGTGGTCTCCGGCCCGGGGTCCAGCCCCGCTCGCCGCGCCCACAGCACCGCCTGGGCCATGTGCGCGCCGCGTTCGCCGCCGGGCGCATTTTCGGGTGCGGCCAGCGCCCGGCGCAGGTGCAGCATGGAGCAGGCCAGGCACAGGGCCGTGTCCGCGCTTCCGGCGGCGAGCAAGGTTTCGGCGCGGGCCAGGGCTGCGGCCTGCCCCGCGG
>JAEXRD010000169.1 GCA_023438245.1 Pseudomonadota bacterium
TCAGTGGGTTTGCCAGCCGGACCAGAGCCGAATATGATCAATTTGGCCGCATCTTGAATATATATAAACCCGGAGATACTTCCCCTTCTTTCCAGGTAACTTATCATGATCCCTTCCCGCTAACTGATGATGATCCTTTCCGATTCTGGACTGAAGCAAAGCAACTTATAGCAGGATCCAGCTACTATACTGTTCGAAAGTTCTATGATGGCATGGGCCGTTTGGTTCAAACCCAAAAAGTCAATATTGAAGTTGACGGAGTAGCAGGACAGGATATTGTCATCGACACAACCTACGACAAATATGGTAGGGTTAAAACACAGAGTGTGCCTTATGCCGTGTCCACAGGAACCGGGTATCTCGATCCGGAATCTGAACACCCGCAAACTTTTACAAATTACGACATTCTGGGACGCCCCTTATTGGTTGAAGCACCCGACGAAACCACCCAAAGCTTTTCGTATGCCACTGAGTTGATCGATGAAATCGTTTTATCAAAAACGACAACAACGGATGCAAACGGCCATGTGGCTGTCCAATACAAGGACGCATTAGGCCAATTGGTCACCTCTCAGCCTGCTACTGGGCCATCAGTTACGTATGAATACGACCCCAAGGGGCAACTCGTTGAAGCCAATTACGGTCCAGCAATAACTACGCTGAACTATGATCTGGCTGGAAGAAAAACCAGCATGACGGATGCCGACATGGGGGCGTGGAGCTATACTTACAATGCAATGGGCAATCTTGTATCCCAGACTGACGCGCGCGGCTGTGTTACTGGATTGAATTATGACGCGCTTAATCGCCTGACCGGAAAGGCCTACACAAACTGCCCGACAACGACTGCTCCTACATATACTTATGGAACAGAATCGGCTTCACGGATCGACGAGTTTACCGAACCAAATCTGCCTTCAGGTTGGGCGCAAAGCGGCCCTGGTGTTACGGTAAACGGTGGGTTGCTCAATATAACCAGTTCTGGGTCATGGCAAGCTGCATATCGTACGGCGTATCAAGTCCAAAATAAGATTTACAGGTTCAAATTCCGTTTGAGTGGAACAAATCTCAACGGGAGAATTTATATAGAAAGTGGTACGAGTGGGAATCCAGATTACCGCAGGTGGGGGTTGTCGTTCTCTGGAACATCGTTCAGCCTTCAAAAAATGGAAGGCACTTCTGTCGTTCTTTCGGATCTGATGCCCTTTATTGTCAACAATTGGTATGAATTAACCATCGAAGTTAAAGATGGTGACCGCTTCCGGATTTTGGTTCGAGATGCGACCACCGGTGCGGTGGCAGCTGAGAAATTTGAGTACCTGCCGGGCTTCAAATATATGCTTGACGGAGTCACTCTGCGCTCCTGGCGGCAGGTAAGCAATAACCACACAGGCACCCTTCAGATCGAAACGTACAAAGAAATCGATCCCAGCGGAAACTTGGGTCAGCGCGTATTAATGACTGACGGCTCCGGCAGCACCACCTGGAATTACGATGGGCGCGGGCGGGTGACTTCTGAGAGCAAGACCGTCTCTGGACAATCATTCACCACCAGCTACACCTACAACTCGGCGGACATGCCGGTGACGATGACCTACCCGGATGGTGAAATCGTTTCCTTCGGCTACAATCCCAACATGCTATCAGCCGACACGGTAAGTGGAACGATTCAAGGTACAACCACCAACTACGTGACCAATATGGTGTACGACGTGGCCAGCCGTATGACCAATCTTGCGATGGGTAACGGCGTGTCTATTAACCGCACTTATAACCCTTGGGACCAACAAGGCGGGCGATTGCAATCGATAATTGCTTTGGTTGGACAGACTACCCTTCAAGACCTGGATTATTCCTACGATAGTGTCGGGAACATCACCAACATCATTGATAGTGTTGCCAATGAAAACTCTGTATTTATTTATGATCCGTTGAATAGCTTTCTTTCTGCAAGCGGTGCCTATACGGATGCTCCATTGTACGATTCGCAAAACACCCCCTACCGGTATGATAATGACACAGGCAATTTACTCAAAGCGAATGATGTCACGTTAACCTATGGTAATAGCGCACACATTCACGCCGTGACATCGACCTCGGATGGCAACACCTACGGCTACGACGCCAACGGCAACATGACCACCCGGGTCATTGGCGGTATCACCTACACCCTCACTTACGACGCCGAGAACCGCCTGGTCAGTTACGTGGGCGGCAGTGGGGGATTGACCATCAACGCCAGCTTCCTCTACGATGGCGATGGCAACCGCGTGCAGGGCACGGTGAACGGGGTTACAATCAAATACGTGGGTGCGCATTACGAAGTGCAAGGGTCGACGGTGAAGAAGTACTACTATGCGGGTGGCGCGCGTATCGCTATGCGCGACAACGGCACGCTGCGCTACTTCCTCACCGACCATCTTGGCAGCACGACGATCACCCTGGACGCCAACGGCAATGAAGTCTCAGAGTTGCGCTACTCCGCCTGGGGCATGACCCGCTTCACCAGCGGGACGATGCCCACCACCTTCCAATACACCGGGCAACGGATCGAGCCGGAGTTGGATATATACTACTATAATGCTCGCTGGTACGATCCTTATCTTAACCGCTGGCTCCAGCCTGATAGCATTATACCCGATGAGTACAGTTCCCTTGACTGGGATAGATATTCGTACGCCCGAAATAACCCGATTAAATTTAACGATCCATCAGGACATATCCCCGCATGTGACAAGAATGATTGGGAATGTCAATTCCATTGGGATGACCCAGTAGTTGAAGAGGAACCATATATCCCGGGACCTTATGATCCAATCATAGAGTTGGTTGTAACATCTGCAATAGAACCTCTTGATTGGATGAACATGGCTGATTCTTGTATGCATGGTGAATGCAGCCTATGGTTTTTACTGTCGATGGCGCCACTAATTCCAGGAAGTATAGGGAAGTATGCAGATGATGTGGTTAAATTGGTTCCGGCAAACACCTTACATTGGTCACAGAAGGGGATCTCTCAGGCCACAAAAGATGGGTTGTTATTAGATGATTTAGCTCAAAGTATGGCACAAGGCTGGAAAGGAGATCCATTAAAAGTGCTCGAGATAGATGGTAAACTTGTTTCGCTTGACAACCGGCGTCTGACGGTGGCTAAAATGTTAGACATAGATGTTCCTGTAACCATCAGCAAAGGCCATACAGTTGCTGAGCTAGTAACAGTGTTTAAACGCGATGGTATTTTCTCGCAAATTCCGATTAGAGGCACAGACATGATTATTGACATGTTTGGCAGGCTGTTAGAGAGGTAACGATGAAAAAAAGCATTCATAACCTTATTCCTGAAGATTTTCATCGCAACCTGGTCTGGCAACCAGTGGATGATTTTGAAGATCCAGACATGGAGGTAACGCCCCATGAGGGAGAGATATTAGAAATGGAAGAAATGTATCTGATAGCATCACAATTTATCTTCGCTGATGGATCTGAATGGGAAGGCTATATTCGTTTTTCATGGGGGACACCGATTGAAATGGCTTTGGCAATTAATAATAAAGAATTTCGGCTTTTCGCTTTAGAGAGGAATAGTGAAACTGAAGAAGGGCATAGAAGATTTGCCCGAAGTTTTAATAAGAATTACAATGAGGTTTTTCCAATAGGGTACCAGACAAAAGCGAAACTCTTTCTACGAAGCGCCGTTCATTAACTCAAGACAGGGTGAAAGATAACAGTGTAATAAATCACCGAGTCAAAAGAATGAGTTTGTCGCTTTCCGGACCATCGATAGGGCAGACAGAAAAGAGCAGAGAATGAAACACTCTCTGCCCTATCGACGGTCGAACCTGGGCGCTCGAGTCGGTCTCCACCGGCGCTCTATCCTCCCAAGTCCATCCCAATAGTAGCATATCCTAGGCAGCACTGCTACTCCGGTTGGAACCTTAAAAATTGCATATGTGAACTAGACAGTGACCGGGTGAATACTTTCCGGCGGTGGGTGGTCTGGTGGCAAACTCAGGCTGGGTACCAGGATAGGTGTTTGCGAAGAAAAGGGCTTCATTTCGCCCAACAACACCAGCCGAATTTAGGCCGCGATCACTAGCCGGGTCTCGGCACTCAATTCTGGGGCAACAAGCTGTTCAGTCAAGGCCAAAATCTGGGCACGCTCATCCTCCGAGACCGGTTCCTCTTTTTCTTCTGGCTGCCCCAGGAGGTCCAGTCGCTTCTCCACGCTGCTCATCGCCGTGAAGTAATCCTCCGCCACCGTCTGGTCGTATACGCGCGCATAAGTTAGGGTCGTGTTGAGGCGCTTGTGCCCCAAGAACTTCTGGATACTCGTAATCCGGCAGCCCGCATTCAGGAGCTGCGTCGCGCAGGTGTGCCTGAGGC
>JAEXRD010000170.1 GCA_023438245.1 Pseudomonadota bacterium
GGGGAACTTTTTTAAAAGTTCCCCCCTCCGCCCCCCAATTCCTTCCCCTCCCCTACCCCAGCGCGGCGGCGTAGCTGGGGTGCAGGGTACGGGCGGGCTGGGGTTCGCAGCGGCGGGCGGAGTGCTGGCCGGGTTCGGCCACGGCCTGCTCGTAGGCCAGGCCCCAGTCGCGCATCTGGAGCAGAAGGGGGAACAGCCCCTGGCCCATCTGGGTCAGGCAGTACTCCACCTTGGGCGGCACCTGGCGGTACACCTTGCGGCTGATGAGCCCGTCGGCCTCCAGCTCGCGCAGCTGGCGGGTCAGCATGCGGTCGGTGACATCGGGCATGCTGCGCGAGAGGTCGCTGAAGCGCATGACTCCGGACGCGCCCAGGTGGTACAGGATGATGGGCTTCCATTTGCCGCCCATGACTTGCAGCGCCAGTTCGAAATGGCAGCGATAGGTCTTGTCGCCCAGGATTCTGACCGGGCAGCCCTTGTTTTCCATGCGCCCTCCACACTGTCCTTTTTGATAGTACCTGACAAAAACTTCTGTACTTGCGCAGAAAGCAGCCAGCGGGTAGATGCTTGTCCCATATGGCGCCCGGAGTCAAGGGCGGACAGAAGCCAAAATCCCCCATGGAGGACATCATGAAAGTCGTCGCGATCAACGGAAGCCCGCGCAAGCTGGGCAATACCCACGCCCTGCTGGAGGCGGTGCTGGAGCCGCTGAGGAAGGCCGGCTGGGAGACGGAGCTGGTGCAGATCGGAGGCAAGACCATCCAGGGTTGCCGCGCCTGCTTCCAGTGCTGGGAGAAGAAGGACAACCGCTGCGTATTCGGCAAGGACGCCTTCAACGAGGTGTACGAGAAGATCGTGGCGGCGGACGCCGTGGTGCTGGGCTCGCCCACCTATTTCGCCGACGTGAGCGCCGAGATGAAGGCGCTCATCGACCGCGCGGGATTTGTGGCCATGGCCAACGGCTGCACGCTGGCGGGCAAGATCGGCGCGGCGGTGGTGGCTGTGCGCCGTGGCGGCGGCACGCACGTGTTCGACACCATGAACCACCTGTTCCAGATCTCGCAGATGGTCATTCCCGGCTCCACCTACTGGAACCTGGGCTACGGCCTGGGCGAGGGCGAGGTGAAGGGCGACGCCGAGGGCCTGCGCAACATGGACCAGCTGGGCAAGACCATCGCCTGGCTGGGCGCGGCCATGCAGAACGCCGGAGCGCCCTTCCCGGTGTACCAGGGCGGCGAGGGCTAGGCCCGGAGAGCCGCTAGAACCCCTGGTTCAGCTTGGCCAGGATGCCGCGCAGAGACTGGGCCTCCTGCTCGCTGAGCTGGGAGGCCAGCTCGGCGGTGAGGCGCAGGTGCAGGGCGTGGTGCTCCTCGAAGAGCACCCGCCCCTGCTCGGTCAGGCTCACCAGGATGGAGCGCCGGTCCGAGGCGTGGGGCGCGCGTGAGATGAGCCCGCGCCGCTCCAGCCGGTCGGCGGTCATGGTCAGCGTGCCGGTGGTCACGCCCATCTTGGCGGCCAGGTCCTTCATGCGCAGGGGCGCGCACTGGCCCAGCACCTCCAGGGTGTGCATCTGCGGCAGGGAGAGCCCGCTCTCGCGCACCACGTCGTGCTCCCAGCTGGAGAGCCGCTCGTAGAACTCGATGATGAGCGCGCTCAGGTCCTCCATGTCGCGCCCGGAACACTCCTGGTCGCTTTTCATTCCGATCCTCCCTTGCGCACCTCCACGGTGAGGCGCGAAAATTCTGCGATGTCCCCCGCCCCTTCCAGGCAGCGCCGGAAATGCTCCGGCCCGCGCCCCTGGGCGTCCTCTATGACCAGGCTGGCGGCCAGCTTGCGCGCGCCCACGCGCCACACGGCCACCTCGGCCACGCGGGCGCCCTGGCCCTGCTCCACCGCCGCGCACAGCCGCCTGGCCGGGCCGCTGTCCTCCATGTGGTCCAGCAGGATGGCCGCGGTGTCGCGCAGGAGCCCCCAGGCCCAGCGGCTGATGACCACCGCGCCCACCACGCCCATGACCGGGTCGAGCCAGACTAGGCCCAGGTAGCGCCCGCCCAGCAGCGCGCCGATGGCCAGCACCGAGGTCAGCGCGTCGGCCAGCACGTGCATGTAGGCGGCCTTCAGGTTGTGGTCGTGGGCGTGGGATTCGTGGTCGTCGCGCAGCAGCCAGGCGCTGGCCAGGTTGACGACGAGGCCCAGCACGGCCACCACCGTGGCCTCGGTGAAGGCGATGGCCACGGGGCTGACCATGCGCGCCACGGACTCCCCGGCCATGTACACGGCCACGAGCAAGAGCCCCACGGCGCTGGCGAACCCGGCCAGGGCGTTGACCTTGCCCGTGCCGAACACGAAGTCCGGGTTGCCCGCGTGCCTGCGGGCGAAGGCGTAGGCGAACCAGGCGATGCCCAGCGCCCCGGCGTGGCTGGCCATGTGCCAGCCGTCGGCCAGCAGCGCCATGGAGCCGAACAACCAGCCCGCGAAGATCTCGCCGCCCATGGTGGCCACGGTGAGCCAGAACACCAGCCGCGCTCCGCGCTCGCCGTGCTCGTGATGATGATGGTGGTGGCCGCAGCAGCTCTCGTGGGGGGCGTGGTCGTGATGGTGATTGTGATCGTGCGACATGCTTTGCACTCCAAGAAGTTTGATGAACAAACTTTATGAGCGACAAAGCATCTTGTCAAGGGATTCGGGAACCGGCCCACCGTGCGGAAGCGGGGCTGTTTCCAAAAAGACGAATTTTGGCCCAGGGCGAGGAGAGAGCCGCGCGGAGGCCGGGGATAGTACGCTCATGGTACAGCCCCGGCCTCCGAGCGGCGCACGACGAAGCCAATGGGGCAAAAGGCGCTTTTTGGAAGCAGCCCCTACGAAAGCCGTTTCGCCAGAACGTACTCGATGGAAAAGGCGCGCAGGGCCGCCGGGGTGCTCATGTCGCCCAGGGCGGAGTCCTTGCGCCCGGCGAAGGGCAGGTCGTCCGGGCCGCGCTGGCACTTGCAGTTCAGGTTCACGCGGCACACCAGGCGCGAAAGCCTGTCCGCCACGCGCTCCAGGGCGTCCGGGTCGCTGCCGAACAGGCTGGCCTGCTGGCCGTGGTCGGACCCGGCGATGGCCGCCAGCGGCTCGTCGATGTCGTCGAAGGCGGCCACGGGAACCACGGGGCCGAACTGCTCCTCGCGGGCGATGCGCATGTCCGGCGTGACGCCGCCGAGCAGCGCCGGGGCGAAAAGCGTGCCGCAGGACTCGCCCCCACCAGGAGTGAGCAGGCGCGCGCCCCGGGCCAGGGCGTCGGCCACCAACTCCGAGAGATAGGCCGGGCGCTCCGGCTCCGGCAGGGGGGTGATGTCCACGCCAGGAGCCCAGGGCATGCCCAGGCGCAGGCCGCGCACGCCCCGGGCCAGGCGCTCCAGGAATTCCTGTTCGAGTTCGCGCGCCACCCAGAGCATCTTGAGCGCGGTGCAGCGCTGGCCGTTGAACGCCAGCGCCCCGCGCAGGCACTCGGCCACGGCCAGGTCCAGGTCCGCGTCGGGCAGCACGATGGCCGCGTTCTTGGCCTCCAGCCCCAGCACCTGGCGCAGACGGTGCGGCCTGGGGTGGGCCCCGGCCAGGGCGGCGGCGGCGCGGCTGGTGCCGATGAAGGCCAGCACGTCCACCCGGCCCGTGGCCATGAGGCGGCTGGCCAGCTCCGGCCCGCCGAAAATCACGTTGACCACGCCGGGCGGGAAGGCCTGGCGCAGGGGCTCCAGGATGGCCGCCAGGCACAGGCGGCCGATGCGCGGGGCCTTGAGCACCGCCGTGTTGCCCATGACCAGGGCCGGGGCCAGGGTGGCCAGGGTCTCGTTGAAGGGGTAGTTGAACGGCCCCAGGCACAGCGCCACGCCCAGCGGACGCCTGCCCACGCGGGCCAGGATGCCGCCGCGCGCACGCTCCCGGTCCCACTCCGAGGCCAGTTCCCGGGCCTCCTGGGCCGTCTCGCGCAGGCATTCCAGGGTGCGGTCGAACTCCGCCAGGCTGCCGGACAGCGACTTGCCCACCTCCCAGGCGATGAGCCGGGCCACGGACTCGCGCAGGGGCGCGATGAGGTCCGCGAAATGTTCCAGGGCCCGGATGCGCTCTTCGGCGGGCAGCGAGGGCCAGTGGCCATTTCCATCGCCATAGGCCGCCCCGGCCGAGGCCAGGGCCTGCATGGCCTCCTGCTCGCCCAGGGCGGGCACGCTGCCCAGACGGATGGGGGCCAATGCCCCGCCCGTGCGCTCCAGCACCGGGGAGAAAACCTCCTCGCGCGGGCCGCTCCAGGCGCGCAGTTCGCCGCCCTCAAGCCAGAAAGGAGCGTCGCGGCCCAGGACCTCGGCGAAGTCGGCGGGGAGGCTGCCAGCGGTGGGAAACAGATCGGAAAGCTGGGGGCTGGGCGTCACAGACCAATCCAATGGGCTGAAGGCCCGAGCGGGCCGTTGGTTCAGGGAATGCGGTGCTGGCGGTGGGGTATCAGGAGCGTGTCGGGGCGTCAACACCCTCGGCCTGGGCCGTGTTTCGGGCCTTCAGGTGGACGGTCGAAAAGACGCGGGCGGAGGCCTCGCCCAGGACGGCCCGCTCCGCGCCAAGGCCGCAGAACGGCAGGCAACGGCGCGTGTTCCGGCTTGTCTGGCTTGCGTGCGGCGCTTGCCCGCGCTCGGCGTGTTGCTGTTTCATGGCTCCCTCCTCGGCAATCTTATGTCACTTTTGACACACATGCCGGCGCAGGTCAACACGGCCCGGCCCCTCCATCGAGGAACCGGGCCGCGGGAAAACGGGCTGGCGCGCGAACTGCTAGAGGCCGCTCCAGGGGTGCAGGCCCATGGGCTTGTAGCCCTCCTTGCGGGCCTGGACCTCCAGGGGCAGCATGGTCAGCGCGGCCACGTCGGCATCCGGGATCTCGGCCAGCTCGCCCACGTCCAGGCAGAGCACGAAGGCCTTGCAGCGCTTGCAGGCGTCGGCGCGCTCGTGCTCGCGCTCGGGGTCGCGCAGGATGATCAGGTCGTCGGGCTCCTCGCAGCCGCAGGAGGGGCAGGACACGCGCTTGTGGCTCCACTCCGTGGCGCAGCAGGAGCAGCGCAGGAAGCGCCGCCCGCCGTGGGCCTTGATGAATTCGGTGTCCTCGCTGGTGGGGCGCAGCACGCTCATGTTGGGCGCGCTGCCGCACACCGGGCAGGTGGCCTGCCGCCAGGGCAGGTCCTGGCCCATGCGGCAGAGGTCCTGGGCCTGGCGCTCCAGGAAGGGCCGCACCAGCTCCGCCGAGGCGAAGGCGATGGTGGTTTCGGCCACGCCCTCCACCGCGAGCTTCTCGCCGAAGGCGGCCATGGCCAGCTGCTGGCCGCTCACCGCGCCCGAGGCCACGGCCTGGCCCAAGGCCTGAAATTCCCCGGCCAGGGCCGGAAAGCAGTTCGCCAGCACGGGCAGCAGGCTGGCCGCCGCGCCCGGCAGGTGGTCGCTCATGTCCTCGAAGCCCTGGTCGGTGAGGATGCTGACGCCCTGGCAGTAGCGGTTCTCGTCAAAGGCCGGGGGCTTGCCCTGCCAGCCCGGGGCGCTCTGGCGGATGCGCGCGCGCTCCAGCAGGATGGGGCCGAAGGCGTCCAGCAGCGGGGCCATGGCGGGCAGTTCGGAATGGGCGCGGGCCAGCGCCTTCTCGATGGCGCTGAGGGGATCGGTGGGCAGGGCGGGCATGGGCTTCGGTCTCCTTGGGGATGCGGTAGGGGGCGTCTATGGAAGGCGGGGCCATCCGGCTCTGGAGTACCGGATGGCCCCGCGCGTGTCACGTGGGAATCGGGCGATGGGCGCCCTTCCCCTGGTCTACCCGACGGTCCTGCGCAGCGGCGAGAGCACGCCGGCCAGCATTTCCTTGCGGGTCATGTGTCCGGGCAGCACGTCCGAGGCGTCGGCCACGGCGAACTTGTGGTACTTGGTGGGCGCATCAGCCACCAGGTAGATGACGCTGACGCTGTCCATGTCGCAGAGCTGGGCCTTGGGGAACTGCTTCTGCACCACGGCAAGCCGCTCGGCGGCTTTCTTGAGCACGTCGCCGCGCTCGCCGAAGGTCATGGCGCCCATGGCGCAGCTCTTCACGCACATGGGCAGCAGGTTCTTCTTCACCCGGTCGATGCACATGTCGCACTTGACGATGCGCTTGGTCTTGGGGTCCAGCCGGGGGATGTCGTACGGGCAGGAGCTCTTGATGGTGTCGAAGCTCTCCTTGGCCGTCTTCTCGGTGTAGAGCACCGCGCCGGTGTCCTTGTCCTGGATGATGGCGTCCTCCTGGCTCGCGCCCGACTTGCAGGGGGCGTCGAGGCAGTGGCGGCAGGCATCCGGGAAGAAGTACCAGCGGACCGTTCCGTCGGCTTCCATGTGCTCGGAGAAGCGCACCAGCTTGAAGTTGTAGTGCGTCAGGTCCGGCGGGTTCTGGTGGGTTCCGCGCTGCTTGGTGGGCACGGCGGGGAAGTCCTTCCATTCCTTGCATCCCACCTGGCAGCCGCGGCAGGCGGTGCACTTGGTGGTGTCGATGAGTATGGCTTTTGGCATGTCGTTCCTCCTTCCGGCCTACAGCTCGGTGACCTTCTTGGCCTTGCTGATGTTCACCAGGCAGGCCTTGTATTCCGGAATGGTGGTATTGGGGTCGCCCACCGAGGTCGTCAGCCGGTTCACCGCATCGCCGCACTTGGGCTTGGTCCAGCCGAAGCAGAAGGGCATGCCCACCAGGTGCACGGTCTTGCCCATGACCTGGAAGGGCTTGATGCGCACCGTGACCATGGCCACGGCCTGCACCTTGCCGCGCAGGCTTTCCACAACGACCACGTCGCCGTTCTTGATGCCCTTTTCCTGAGCCAGCTGCGGGCTCATCTCCACGTACTGCTGCGGCTCGGCCTCAAGCAGCGCCGGACCGTTGCGGGTCTCGGAGCCGGAGCACCAGTGCTCGGTGAGGCAGTAGGGGGTGAGCACGTAGGGGAACTTGGGATCGGCGTGCTTGCACAGCACGTCGTACTCGCTGCTGGAGACCTGCTTCATGCACGGGTTGGTCATCTGCGAGGAGAAGGGGTTCTTCTCCAGCGGAGACTCCGCAGGCTCGTAGTGCTCGGGCATGGGGCCGTCCGCACGGCCGATGCCGTACAGCTGGCCGTGGCCCTCGGTGTGCATGATGAACGGATAGGGTCCGCCCTCGGCCATGGGCTTGGCCGGGCCGTCGGGCACGTCGCCCACCCACTTGGTGCCGTCCCACTCGATGACGGCCTTGGCCGGGTTGTAGGGCTTGCCCTTGAGGTCGACGCCGGCGCGGTTGTACAGCACGCGGCGGTTCACCGGCCAGGCCCAGGCGAACTTGGGATACAGGTGGATCTTGGCCTGCATCGGGGTCTGGGTCAGGTCGCGGCGCTTGGCCAGGTTGCCCTCGGCGTCGGTGTAGCCGCCGCAGTACACCCAGCACAGGCTGGAGGTGCTGCCGTCGGCCTGCAGGTTCGGGAAGCCGGGAACCAGCTGGCCCTTCTTGTACACCTTGTCGCCGATCTTGGTGTCCTTGGTGAAGTAGCCGTTGATGCGCCGGGTCATCTCCTCGGCGTCGTACTTCTCCAGCACGTTCTGGTACAGCACCTGCTCGGGCAGGGCGCCGCCTTCCTTCTTGTACAGGGCGCGCACGCGGCTGGTGATGTTCACGAACATGTCGCCCATGCTCTTGGCCTGGCCAATGGGCTCAATGGCCTTGTAGTGCCACATGTGCCAGCGGCCGGAGTTGGAGATGGTGCCTTCCTTCTCGGCGCGGTAGGCGCTGGGCAGCAGGAAGATCTCGGTCTTGATCTTCTTGGGGTCCACGCCGGGACGCCGGAAGTTGTCCGTGGTCTCGTTGTGGAACACCTCGCCCACCACCATCCAGTCCAGCTTGTCGAAGGCCTTGCGGACCTTGTTGGAGTTGGGGAAGCTCTGGCAGGGGTTGTGGCCGAAGCACAGGCCGCCCTTCACCTTGCCGTTGAACATCTTGTCGTAGAGGAACAGGAAGGAGTAGTCCACGCCCGGATCGGTCTTGGGCAGCAGGCTGTAGCAGAAGTCGTTTTCCTTGGTGGCGTTGTCGCCGAACCAGCCCTTGAGCAGGCTGGCGATGTACTTGGGCCGGTTCTGCCACCAGTTCACGCTCTTGGGATCGGCGCTCTTGGGGGTGTTGGCCTTGTTGTACTCCTCCAGGGTCTTCCACGTGGCGATGGGCGCGTTGTGGTAGCCCGGCAGGTAGGCCCAGAGCAGCGCGTGGTCGGTGCTGCCCTGCACGTTGGGCTCGCCGCGCAGCGCGTTGATGCCGCCGCCGGCGTTGCCGAAGTTGCCCAGCAGCAGCTGGATGATGCCCGCGGCGCGGATGTTCTGCACGCCCACGGTGTGCTGGGTCCAGCCCAGGGCGTAGAGCATGGTGCCGGCCTTGTCGGGCTTGCCGGTGGCGGCGAAGGCCTTGTACACCTTGAGCAGGTTGTCCTTGGAGACGCCGGTGACCTGGGACACGGTGTCCAGGTTGTAGCGCTCGTAGTGCTTTTTCAGCACGTTCATGACGCAGCGGGGATGATTAAGCGTCTTGTCGCGCTTGACCATGCCCTTGTCGTCCTTCTCGAAGTCCCACTGCTTGTTGTCGTACTTCTTCTTGGCCGGGTCGAAGCCGGAGAACACGCCGTCGTTGAACGCGAACTTCTCGCCAACCAGGAAGCTGGCGTTGGTGTAGTTCAGGACGTATTCCTCGAAGAAGAGCTTGTTCTCAAGGATGTACTTGATCATGCCGCCCAGGAAGGCGATGTCCGTGCCGCTTCTGAGCGGAACATGGAAATCGCAGCGGGCCGACGTGCGGGAGAACTTGGGGTCCACGTGCATGAGCGTGGCGCCCGCCTCCTTGGCCTTCAGAACCCACCGGAACGAAATGGGATGGTGTTCGGCAGCGTTGCTGCCCATGATGAGCACCGCATCGGCGTTGGCGATGTCGGTGTAATGCTGAGTCATCGCGCCGCGTCCAACCGACTCTGCCAGAGCCGGTACAGTGGGGCTGTGTCAGACTCGGGCCTGGTGGTCCGTGTGGACGATGCCCAGGCTTCTCAGGAACTGGTGCGCCACGGCGCATTCTTCGTTGCTCATCTGCGAGGAGCCGATGCAGAACATGCTCTCCACGCGGTTGACCTCAAGGCCTTCGGCGTTCTTCAGGATGAAGTCCTTGTCGCGCGTGTCCTTGATCTTGCGCGCGATCTTGTCCAGCATCCAGTCCCAGTCCTTTTCCACCCACTTGGCGCTGCCGGGGGCGCGGTACAGCGGCTTGGTGACGCGATTGGGGCTTAAGTGCAGGCTTTTCAGGGCCGCGCCCTTGGCGCACAGGCCGCCCGCGCTGATGGGGTAGTCCGGGTCGCCCTCGATGTTGATGATCTTGCCTTCCTTGACGTGCACCAGGGTGTTGCAGCCGCAGGAACAGAACGGGCAGATGGAGATGACCTCCTTGCTGCCCTCGATCTTGAGCCCGGCGGCGTACGCCTGCGTGGGGCCCAGATCGATCCCCAGTCTGGACAGCCCGAGGCAGGCGGTGCCTGCGCCGAGCAGTTTGATGAATCCTCGCCTCGATACGCTCATGCTTCCTCCTTCAAGCGTCTCGCAAATGCCCCCTCCCGATGGACGGGGCGCAGGTCCGGCATCCGGACCCGATTCTGCCAAACATGACACAGCACGTCGAGCGCGTCAAACTTTATCCAATTATTTTCATATGTTTTGTGTAGCAGATATGCTCAATGAAGCACGACAACCGCGCTTTTCCGCCTGCTCCGGCTCGCGGAACTGGCCGCAATCGAAGGGGAACAGGGCCTCGGCCCGGGCCACGGCGTGGCGCTCCACCTCGGCGAACCAGCGCCGGAAGCAGGCGGCCAGTTCCCGGCCCTTTGGCGTCAGGCGGCAGCCGCTCTTGTTTCCGCCGCCCTTCTCCACCAGGGCCACGCCCAGGGCCTCCTCGCTGGCCTTGAGCTTGCCCCAGGCCGCGCGGTAGCTCATGTTCAGCTGCTCGGCGGCGGCCTTGAGCGAGCCGCAGGAGTCGATGCGCTCCAGAAGATGCAGCCGCCCCAGCCCGAAGAGGGTGTCGCCTCCGCTCTCCAGCCACAGGTGCAGCCGCACCACGGCCTTCTTCTCGCCCATGTCCCCTCCTTGCCCTCCCGGGCCGGACCTGCTCCGCTAGTGCCCAAAGGGGCACTTGGGGAAGGTGCAGGTCTTGCACTCCATGCACATGCCGCCGTTGCCCAGGCGGGCCAGGTCGGCGCGGGTCACCTCCAGCCCGGCCAGCAGCCTGGGCAGCACGATGTCGAAGCTGGTGGTCTTGAAGAACAGCGCGCATGCCGGAACGCCGATGAGCCGGGCCGTGCCCAGCCTGCCCAGCAGCAGCATGGTGCCGGGCAGCATGGGCGCGCCGTACAGCAGATTGCTGGCCCCGGCGGCCTCCAGGCCGCGCCGGGTCACGTCGTCGGGGTCCACGCTCATGCCCGCGGTGGTCACGATCAGCTCGCTGCCCGCGGTGAGCAGGGCGCGCACGCAGTCGGCGATCTTGGCCGCGTCGTCGGGCGCGAAGAGCGTGCGCGTCACCGAGCAGCCCAGGGCCAGCACCTTCTTGGTGATGACCGGCCCGAACTTGTCCTCGATGAGGCCCTGGAAAACCTCGGTGCCGGTGACCAGGATGCCGACCTTGGCGGGCTTGATCGGGTGCACGCTGACGAGAGGGCCGCCCATCGCATCGGCATCCAGCAGGCGCAGGGCCTTGGCGAAGTTGTCGCGCCGCAGGTGCAGCGGAATGGCCCGGGTGCCCGCCACGCGCGCGCCCGCCTTGACCAGGCTGCCGTCGCGACGGGTGGCGATCATGACGTCGGGCACCAGGTTGAAGGCCTCCAGCCGGGCGGTGTCCACCACCAGCAGGCCGTCGTGCTGGGCCTCCACGTTGACCTTGCCCTCCCGGGCGGGCAACCTGGGCGCACAGCCGACTCCGGCCAGCCCCTCGGCGAAGGCCTGGGCGGCCTCGTCCTCGTGCACCCAGCCGGAGAGGTCGGCCCCGTCCTCGATGTAGATGTTGTGCCTGCCCATGCGCTGCAGGCGGCAGACATCGCCGGGCTCCACGATCTGCCCGCGGGTGAAGGCCGCCCCCTTGGACACGCCGGGCTCGATGCGCGTCATGTCGTGCACCAGGCGCTCGCCCACGGCCATCTCCACGGGCACCAGGCGCAGGCGCGGCGGCTCCGTCCTGGCCCCTTCCGCCCCGTCCTGGCCGCTCTCCGCGTGCTCGAACGGGGTCTCGCCGCGGCAGGGGCGGCAGAGCTTGCCGTGGGCGGCCGGGTAGGCGTCGCCGCACAGCGGGCATACGGCGATGGCCCCCTTGCTGCGCTTCTCCACCACCTCCGGCTTCACCTGCACGGCGGAAATCTCGCACACGGACACGCCCGCGCGGCGGATCTCGTCCATGAGCGCCGGGGTGTCCTGGTCGTGCTTGGCCTTCTCCTTCAGAAGCCAGGTGCGGATGTGCGGCCAGCCGCCCAGCCTGGCGGGATCGATGCGCACGCGCACGCCCTGGCCGGTGCGCTTGTTGAACAGGCTCACGGCGTAGATGCCGAAGTTGCGCACGCGCATCCAGCCGTTGCCGAAGGTGCAGGGGGTGAGCATCTGCACGGCGTCGGGCAGGCACCAGCCGGTCTCCACCAGCGCGTCGTACAGGATGCCTTCGGGCAGGGCGTTTTTGGCCGCCTCCACCATCATGCAGCCGATGACCACGCCGGGGGCGGCGTAGCCGTGGAAGGAGCGCACGCGCTCCAGCAGGCGCTCGTAGTCCTCGGCATTCAGGGGGGTAAAATCACAATTTGGCACTTGCACGGCGGATGTTTGCACGATGTGGCTCCAATGCTTGATGCTTGCGCGTACCGGCCCGCGGGCCGGAGCTATGTCCTGTTTGGCATAATGCCCTATGCGGAAGATGGGGAGAATTGTCGAGAAGGGGGTGTTTGCGCAGGGTTTGGCACCACCGCCCCCTTCTTGACCCTCCCGGACAGGTGGCGTATCTCCCGGCCATCCGACCACGCATTCCAGTGAGGTGTTTTTGAGCAGCAGCACCCTGGACATTGCCGCGCGGGTTTCCGGCCAGAGCCGGGACCTCTAGGCGCAGCAAGGTCCGCGCCTCCCCCCCCTGTGGACCGGGGAGGCCCCGCCAGCGGAAGCTCCGGCTTCCTTCCCCATGCGCCCGCCCGGCCCTGCCGGGCCGAGGTCTTTACGCTTGTCCGGCGACCATCCCGTCCCATTGGCGACGACCCGCCCCGCGCCCCGGCGCAGGGGCCGCGATTGCGCATGCCGGAAACGCGCTCACACAGCTCCAGGTCCCCCGCACCGGCAGGGGGCCCTTTGGAATATCATCATGACATTGCACGACTTCGGATTCGACACGTGGGTTGAGGAGCAGGCCAGCGGCCTGGAGGCGGAGGGCCTGGAACCGGCGCGGGTAAGCGCCGTGGACCGGGGAGCCCTGCGGGTCATCACCGGCCGGGGCGAGATCCCGGCGGAGCCCTCGGGCAGGCTCTGCTTCAGCACGGAGGACCCCGCCGACCTGCCCTGCGTGGGCGACTGGGTGGCCGCGCAGACCCACAACGAGGGCACGCAGGCCATCGTCCACCGCGTGCTGGGGCGCAGAGGCCTGCTGCGCCGCCGCGCGCCGGGCACGGAGCACGGATTCCAGATGCTCGCGGCCAACGTGGACGCGGCCTTCCTGGTCCAGTCCTGCCACTACGACTTCAACCCCGCGCGGCTGGAGCGCTACCTGGTCATGGCCGCGGACGGCGGCGTGGAACCGGTGGTGCTGCTGACCAAGGCCGACCTGACCGCGCCGGAGGAGTTGGAGCGCATGCTCCGGGCCGTGGCCGGGGTGACGTCCGCGCGGATTCTGGCCCTGAGCGTACACACCGGCGAAGGGCTGGACCGGCTCGGCCAGATGCTGCGGCCGGGCCGCACGTACTGCCTGCTCGGCTCCTCCGGCGTGGGCAAGACCACCCTGCTCAACCGGCTGCTGGGCGCGGAATTCCTGGGCACGGGCGAGGTGAGCACCACGGGCGAGGGCAGGCACACCACCACGCGCCGCCAGTTGGTACGGCTGGCTGGGGGCGCGCTGTTCATCGACACCCCGGGCATGCGCGAGCTGGGCCTGGCCGGGGCCGCGGACGGGCTGGAGGCGGAGTTCGCGGAGATCGCCCTGCTGGCCGGGCAGTGCCGCTTCGCCGATTGCCGCCACGAGGGCGAGCCGGGCTGCGCCGTTGGCGCGGCGCTTTCGCGCGGGGAACTGGCGGAGGAACGCCTGGCCAGCTACCGCAAGCTGAAGCGCGAGTCGGAGTTCCACGGCCTGTCCCTGGTGGACAGGCGGCGCAGGGACAAGGCCTTCGGCAAGATGGTCAAGTCCATCAAGAAGACGCTGGAGTAACGCGGAAACAGGGCGGGCGGGCCGGATTCACCCCCGGTCCGCCCCTAGCCCATGCCGAAGCGCTTGAGCTTGCGCCAGAGCGAGGCGCGGTCGATGCCCAGCACCTCGGCGGCGCGGGTCTTGTTGCCCTCGCACTGCTCCAGCACCCAGAGGATGTGCTGGCGCTCGTTCTCCTCCAGCGTGGCCATGCCGCCCTGGCGGGTGAAGCCCAGGCCCGGCGAGTCGGGGTGCAGGTCCGGGGGCAGGTGGCGCGGCTCCACGCGCTCGCCCTCGGCCAGCACCACGGCGCGCTCCATGAGGTTCTCCAGCTCGCGGATGTTGCCGGGGAAGGGGTAGGCCAGCAGGATGTCCAGGGTTTCCGGGGCCAGCTCGCGCACGTCGCGGCCCAGCAGCTCGGAGTACTTGAGGAGGAAATGCCGGGCCAAAAGCGGGATGTCCTCGCGCCGCTCGGCCAGGGCGGGCAGGCGCAGGGTGATGACGTTGAGCCGGTAGTACAGGTCCAGGCGGAAGGTCCCGGCCTCGGCCTCCTGGGCCAGGTCCTTGTTGGTGGCGGCGATGATGCGCACGTCCGCCGGGATGTCCACGGTGCCGCCCACGCGCATGAACTTGCGCTCCTGCAGCACGCGCAGCAGGCGCACCTGCATGGTCGGCGTCATCTCGCCCACCTCGTCCAGGAACAGGGTGCCGCCCTCGGCGGCCTCGAACAGGCCGGCCTTGCGCTCCGTGGCCCCGGTGTAGGCCCCCTTCTCGTGGCCGAACAGCTCGCTGGCCAGCAGTTCCTCGCTGAAGGCCCCGCAGTTCACCGCCAGGAAGCGGCGGCCCGAGCGCTGGCTGGCCTGGTGGATGGCCCGGGCCGCCAGCTCCTTGCCGGTGCCGGTCTCGCCCAGCAGCAGCACGGTGGAGCTGGTGGGGGCCACCTGGGCGATGGTCTTGAGCAGCGCGGCCATGGCCGGGCTCTTGCCCACCAGAAGCGGCGGGCCCTCGCGGTCCTTGAGCCGCTGCCGGAGTTCCTGCACCTCGCGCCGCAGGCGGCTGCTCTCCACGGCCTTGGCCGCCAGCGCGCGCACCTCGTCCAGGTTGAGCGGCTTGGCCAGGTAGGAAAAGGCCCCCCGGTTCATGGCGTCCACCGCGCCGGGAATGGTGGCG
The DNA here is from genome assembly GCA_023438245.1 of Pseudomonadota bacterium. Taxonomy (GTDB): domain Bacteria; phylum Desulfobacterota; class Desulfovibrionia; order Desulfovibrionales; family Desulfovibrionaceae; genus Humidesulfovibrio. The sequence goes on from JAEXRD010000170.1 coordinate 14,597, forward strand.
TAGCCGGTCATGACCACCACCTCCAGGCTCGGATACAGCTTGCGCGCGCGCTCCATGAGCCCGATGCCGTCGGTGTCGCTCCTCTCGCCCAGGCGCAGGTCGGTGAGCAGAAGATCGTAGGGCTGGCGGGCCAGCTCGGCCAGGGCGGCGCGGGTGTCGCCCTGGGCCAGGGACTCGTAGCCCGCGCGCGCCAGGGCGTGGGCCAGGTTCTCGCGGGCGATGGGCTCGTCGTCCACCACCAGCACGCGCCCGGCGCTCACTGCTCCTCCTCCGGCGCCTCGGCCCCGCCCGCGCCCTCATCGGCCAGAACGGGCAGGCTCAGCGGCAGGCGCAGGGTGAAGCAGGCGCCCTTGCCCGGCGCGCTCTCCACGCTGATCTCGCCCTGGTGCTGCTCCACGATGCCGAACGCGATGGACAGCCCCAGGCCCGTGCCCTTGCCCACCTCCTTGGTGGTGAAGAAGGGATCGAAGATGCGCGCCTGGTCTTCGGGTGCGATGCCCTCGCCGGAGTCGGACACGCTGATGACGGCCTGGCCGCGCTCGCTGTCCACATGGGCGGCGACGGCGATGCGGCCCGTGGGCTCCTTGATGGCCTGCAGGGCGTTGATGAACAGGTTGAGGAAGACCTCCTGCATGCGCTGGGCGTCCATGGGCACCAGCAGATCCTCGGGCACGTCGCGGCTGATCTCCACCCCGGCGGGCACCTGGCTGGACACCAGCCGGGCCGAGCGCGCCACCACCTCGGCCAGGGAGGCGGGCTTGAGCTCGAACTCCTTGGCGCGGGAAAACTCCAGCAATCCCTTGACGATGTCGCGCGCCCGGGCCACCTCGCCGTCGATGTTCCGCAGCAGGCGGGCGGCGAAGGCCGGGTCGGCCTCCTGGCCCTCCTCCATGAGGATCTGGCAGGAGGTGCTGATGTTGTTCAGCGGGTTGTTCAGCTGGTGGGCCACGCCGCTTGTGAGCACGCCGATGGAGGAGAGCTTCTTCTCGCGCACCAGCTGGTCCTGGCGCTTCTGCAGCTCGCCGATCATGTGGTTGAACGCGCCCATGACGCGGTCCACCTCGTCGCCGGAGCCCGTGGGCTCGATGGCCTGGAAGCGGCCCCGGGCGATCTGCCGGGTGGCCTCCTCGATGCTGCGCAGGGCCAGGATGGTGCGGTGGGCCAGCACGATCAGGAAGGCCCCGCCCAGAAGCAGGAACAGCACCACCGAGAACAGCAGCTGCTGCTTGAGGTTCTGCACGATGGTGAGGATGCGCGCGCGCTCGTGGGTCACCAGCTTCTGGGAGAGGTCCACCAGCTGCTTGCCGGTGTCGCGCAGCTTGTCGCGCTCCGCCTGGGGCGCGCCCAGGCGCTGCTCCGGGAACAGGCGCTCGGCAAGCCCCTCGTACGCCGCCAGGGTGGCCTTGAGCGAGGTGTGCTCCTGCGACAGCCCGAACTCGGCGGCGCTGCCCTCCAGCCGGGCCAGGATCTCCCTGGCCTTGGCCGCGTAGGCCCGGCTCTCCTCGAAGTCCTCGCCGCGCCCGTAGAGCATGAAGTTCTTCTCGTAGCGGCGAATCTCCAGGATGGTGTTGCCCAGGTCGTCGATGACCTCGATGAAGCCCATCTTGCGCTCGATCTGCGCCAGGGAATGGTAGGAGAAGGTGCCGATGAGCCCCACGGCCAGCACCGAGAGCAGCATCCCCAGAAGGACGCGGCGGCGGATGTTCAGGCGGAGGCTGGCTTTGGGCAGGACCACGTGGTTTCTCTCCGGCGTGCTGCGGTTGTTGGCGGCTTTGTGCTTAGCCAGGGGGGCAGGCGCAGTCAACCGCGCGCCCCTGTTCCGAATCCTAGGCCCGTTCCTTCACGGCATCGGCCAGGACCTCGCCCAGCGCATCGCGCACGTGGGCGGCCAGCACCACGCGCACGCTGGCGCGCAGGTCCGGCTCCAGGGCCTCGGCCTCCGGGCGGTTGCCCTCGGGCAGGATCACCGTGGCCACCCCGCCGCGCTGGGCCGCCAGCACCTTCTCGCGGATGCCCGCCACGGGCAGGAGCGCCCCGCCCAGGGTCATCTCGCCGGTGAGGGCCACGCCGGGCCGCCCCGGCCGCCCGGTCAACAGCGAGAGCAGGGCCATGAAGATGGTGACGCCCGCCGAGGGGCCGTCCTTGGGGATGGCCCCGGCGGGGATGTGGATGTGCAGGTCGCGACTGGCGAAGAAATCCGGGTCCAGGCCGAACTCCCGGGCGTGGCCGCGGATGAACGACAGCGCGGTCTGGGCGCTCTCCTTCAGCACCTCGCCCAGGGAGCCGGTGAGCATGAGCTGGCCGCTGCCCTTCATTTCGGCGGCCTCCACCAGCACGATCTCGCCGCCCGCCTCGCTCCAGACCAGGCCGTTGACCACGCCGGGATGCGCGGCGGGCCTGGCCTGCTCGTGGGTGTAGCGGCGCGGGCCCAGCAGCCCCGTCACCAGCTCCGGCCCCACCTGCTCGGGGTAGGCGCCGTCCTTCAGCGCCATGCGCGCCAGCTTGCGGCACACCGCGCCCAGCTCGCGGTCCAGCCCGCGCACCCCGGCCTCGCGGGTGTAGTCGCGCACAACGGTGCGCACCGCCTCCCGCGTGAAGGCGGGGAAGGGCCGGGTCAGGCCGTGCTCCGCGCACAGGCGCGGAATCATGTGCGACAGCGCGATCTGCTCCTTCTCGCCCTCGGTGTAGCCGGGGAAGTGGATGACCTCCAGACGGTCCAGCAGGGGCGCGTCCAGGCGCGAAAGGTCGTTGGCCGTGGCGATGAACATGACCTGGGAGAGGTCGAAGGGCGCGTCCACGTACAAATCCAGGAACTGGCGGTTCTGCTCGGGGTCCAATATCTCCAGGAAGGCCGCGCCGGGGTCGCCCCGGAAGTCCTGGCCCACCTTGTCGATCTCGTCGAGCATGAGCACGGGGTTGTTCACCCCCAGCCTGCGCACGGCCTGGATGATCTTGCCCGGCATGGCCCCCACGTAGGTGCGCCGGTGGCCCCTGAGCTCGGCCTCGTCGCGCATGCCGGCCATGGACATGCGGTGGAACTTGCGGCCCAGGGCCTCGGCAATGGCCATGCCGATGCTGGTCTTGCCCGTGCCCGGGGGGCCGCTGAAGCACAGCACCGGGCCGCGCGCCGGGGCCAGGGCCTTCTTCTGGCCCAGGGTCTCGCGCACGGTGCGGCGCAAATCGTCCAGGCTGATGGGCTTGGTCAGGTAGTGGGCCGCGCCGGTGCGCATGGCCTGCACGGCTGAGGCCACGGTGGCGAAGCCGGTGACCACGATGATCTGCGTGGCGGGCGAGAGCTTCCCGGCCTCGGCCAGAAGCGCCATGCCGTCCATCTTGTCCATCTTCAGGTCGGTGACGATGAGGTCGAAGCTCCAGTGGCGCACCTGCTCCAGGGCCTCCAGCCCGTTGGCCGCGGTGCGCACGGCGTAGCCTTCCTTCTTCAGCACGTGGGCCAGGTTCTCGCGGGCGATCTCCTCGTCGTCCACCACCAGCACGTGCGGCGGGGCGCTGGCCGCCAGGGTGCGCCCGGCCAGGTGCTCCAGCAGCCGCTCCTTCACGTGCGCCAAGCCGAAATGCCTGCCGGAGAGCACGCGCTCCACATGGGCGAAGTCCAGGCAGTCCTCGGTGGCGGCGTTCCAGGGCAGGCCGGAAAGACAATCTATGTAGTTCAGCCCGATGGTGTACTCGGCCACCGAGGGGTCGGTCTTGTCCAGCTTGGCCAGCTCCTTGGCCACTATGGCGGCCACGTGCTCAGGCAGGGCGGCGGCCTTGACCTGGCCGCGCAGCTCGTCCAGGCCCTTGGCCCCCGGCCCCCTGTCCTCGTCCTCCGGCTTGCGGAAAAATATCATCCTTACCTCCCTTGCATGGGCCCTTGTCGGCCTCTCCGGGCGGCGCTCCCACGATTTTGGAGCCACCTTACGCCCGTGTTTTCGCCGTTGTCAAAGTTTGTGCGCCCCTCTGGCCACCCCTTGTGTTGCATTCTGCAACGCTTGCAACACGCGGCGTTGCATTCGGCAACACACAATTATTTCAGCACGTTACATCAATACAGCCCAACAGCCGTTGCATTCTGCAACGCCGGACGCATCCCGAACCTCGCCCATCACGCAGAATTCATCTTGTTTTTCAGCATGTTGCCTCAGAGAACGGGTCCGGCACGTCCATTGAAATATCCGGGCCAACCTGAATGAACCCGGAGGGAACATCATGAAGAGCCTTCGCCAGACCCTGGAAACCAGTTTCGCCGCCGCCGCCTTCGCCGAGCGCGGCCTGCATCAGGACGCCCGCACCGAGCTGGGCCAGAAGTCCGAGACCCAGGACAAGCGCGCCGACCAGTCCGGCAAGCGCCCCGGACAGCGTTCCGACCGCCCCCGCCCCACCCTGAAGGCCTAGCGGAGACCCCCATGGCCAAGTTCCGGGACGACAAGCCCACGCGCGACGGCGCGCCCTCCCTGAGCCTGCGCGTGGGCGGGGGCTGGCGCGACGCCATGGAGGTGTACGGGCAGGCCGTTTCCCTGGCCGAGGCCGGGGCGCAGGATCTGGCCATCGAGATGCTGGGCGAGTTCCACGCCGAGCACCGCAAGATCCTCATGCTGGACGAGACCGGCGGCGTGCCCGAGGCCATGGCCACCTACGGCATCAACCTGGCCGAGCGGCTGGGCTTCGACCTGGTGCTGCTCTCCGTGAACGCCACCCCGGAAACGGACGGCCGCTTCGAGGAGCGCAGCAGGCAGGCCGCCCTGCCCATGCTGAAGGAGGCGGCCCGGCGCGGCGTTTCCTGCGCGCACCTGTGCCGCAGCGGCGCCTGCGACGAGGTGCTCAACGCCGTGAGCCTGGAGCTTCGGCGCGTGGAGTTCGTCATCACCCGCAGGCCGGAGTCCGTGCGCCGCACCTCGGCCCTGCTCGTTCCCGAATTTTCGCTCAAGTGTTGAGCACACCGGACCTGAATTCGACACCCGACACCTGGCGGCCACGGCCGCGCGCAGAAACACACTGGAGGAAGATGATGGCTCAGGAGACGAACAAGAAGCAGGCATTCATGAAGATGATCGGTTTCGGCGCGGCCAGCGCGGCCGTGTACGGGGCCATGTTCAGCCAGGCCAACGCCTTCACCGAGCTGAGCGCTCGCGGCGGCGTGTACGCGGCCATACCCATCGCGGCGGTGTTCCTGGTTTCCTATGTGCACGGCGGGTTCGCCCACAACCTGTGGAGCGCCCTGGGCATCGAGGCCAAGCGCCCGGCCAAGACCGCCACCCAGACCAAGCGCCCGGAAGCGCGCGCCACCCTCAACGCCTAAGCGCGCCAGCACAAGGAGACACGCAATGGATATCGCCCTGGACACCCTGAAGTTCATCGACCTCTCGGCCTCTTCCATCGCCTTCCTGTTCATCGTCGGCTTCATCGGCGGGCTGGTGAGCGGCTTCATCGGCTCCGGCGGGGCCTTCGTGCTCACCCCGGGCATGATGAGCCTGGGCGTGCCCGGCACCGTGGCCGTGGCCAGCAACATGTGCCACAAGTTCCCCAAGGCCCTGGTGGGCGCCATCAAGCGCTTCCGCTACGGCCAGGTGGACATCAAGCTGGGCCTGGTCATGGCCGCCAGCGCGGGCATCGGCGTGCAGGTGGGCATCAAGCTGCAGAACTTCATTTTGGAGAAGTGGGGCCAGGCCGGCTCCAACCTGTACGTCAGCCTGTCCTTCGTGGCCGTGCTGGTGGTCGTGGGCGGCTACGTGTTCTACGACGCCATGAAGAGCGGCCGCGACGGCGAGGCCGAGGCCGTGGCCCCGCTGGCCCTGCGCCTGCAGAAGATCGAGCTGTGGCCCATGATGACCTTCAAGACCGCGGGCATCCGCATCTCCATGTGGTTCACCATCCCCGTGGGCTTCGCCACCGGCATGCTGGCCGCCACCATCGCCGTGGGCGGGTTCATCGGCGTGCCGGGCATGATCTATGTGCTGGGCGCCAGCGGCCTGGTGGCCAGCGCCACCGAGCTGGTCATCGCCTTCGCCATGGGCCTGGGCGGCACCATCAACTGGGCCATGCACGGCATGGTCGACATCCGGCTGACCCTCATCATCCTGGCCGGATCGCTGCTGGGCGTGCAGCTGGGCGCCATCGGCACCACCATCGTGCACGAGCACATGATCAAGATCGTCATGGGCACCATCATGCTCATCGTGGCCGTTTCCCGCGCCCTGGCCGTGCCCAAGTACCTGGCCCAGCTGGGCCTGATGAGCGTGGCCCCGGAGAGCGTGCAGCTCATGGACAGCATCAGCTTCGGCATCATGTGCCTGGCGCTCACCGTGGGCGCGGTGATCATCCTGGGCAGCATGTACAAGGCCCGCCGCGCCAGCGCCCGCGAGGCCGCCTACGGCCAGGCCTAGCCTTCCGCTTCCACAGCCTTCCCTTAGCCGGGCGGTCAGGACACATCCTGGCCGCCCGGCTCTTTTTTGCGCCCGCCCAGGCGCGACCACACTCAGCCGCCCGCATCCGCGCCCAGGACTCGCCCCCACGCCACAGCAGGCGCCTCAGCCGCACTGGCGGCACGCGCAACCCCCATCGCCCGCTGCGCCCAGCCTCTTCCCCCTGCCTGCACGGCGGCGCGAAGGGTCGGGCCGCGTTTGGAGCGCCGGAGCGCGCAAACGAAAAAGCCCCCGGAGCGCGAACTCCGGGGGCAAAAAGTGGCGTCCCCAAGGGGATTTGAACCCCTGTTAACGGCGTGAAAGGCCGTCGTCCTGGACCAGGCTAGACGATGGGGACTGTTGTTTTTGAGGTGGCTGGGGGACGAGGATTCGAACCTCGGTTGACGGGGCCAGAACCCGTAGTACTGCCGCTATACGATCCCCCAGCACGTTTCGAGGAGCACCTTCTAAACGGCTGACGTGAAGTTGTCAACCGCTTTCCGGGCTACCCCGAAAAAAAACTACAGCGCCCGGGCCAGACGGCGGGTGCGCTTGCGCAGCTTGTTGATCTTGCGGCGCAGCTGGGTGCGGTCCTGACGGGACTCGACACCGGTCTTCTGCACGCGCATCTCGCGGATCTGACGCTTCATGGTCAGGATCTGCTCCTTGTAGGGGGACACGCCGCCCTCTTCGTCCACGATGCCGAACACGTCCTTGACGGCCTTGACCAGCTCGTCTTTCTGCATGCCGCTGGCGCCCACGATGGACGGGATCTTCGCCACGATCATCTGGCGCAGTTCCTTGGCGGTCATCTTGTCCAGGGGCTTGGTGAGCCCAAGGCTCTCAAAGGTGATTTCAACGCTCATGTCTTCCTCCTGCGTACCCCGGCGGGGCGGACTGTCGAAACGCTTTCCGAGAAGCTGCGCACATAGGCCATATAGGCCCGGCCCACCGGCGACTCGGGGTCAATCTTGTCAACAAGGCCGCCCAGTTGCGCCGGGCGCTGGGGCGGCTCCGGAGCGGGTCGCGGCTCTTCCCGCGTCATCCCGCCCAAAGGAACTCTGCCATCTAGCAGCTCGAAACGCACCTTGTCAAAGACTTCTTCACCCAAAAATGCGTTGGCGCGCGAAAGTATCTCGAAAGTGAAGAAGGAGAGCTGCTGCGCGGCCACCGCGTCCCCGGTCCAGAGCACCAGCGCGCCGTCGCGCGCGGCCAGGGGCCGGGCCAGCTCGGCCACCTCCGGCCCCACCACCTCGTCCCACTCGCGCCACAGGCGCACCAGCTTGAGCGCGCCCTTGCGGTCGCTCCTGGCCAAGAGGCGCATCAGCGCCTCGGCCCCCCCCCAGCGGGGGGGGGGCGCCCCCCCCGGGGGGGGGGGGCGGGGGCG
>JAEXRD010000171.1 GCA_023438245.1 Pseudomonadota bacterium
GTCGTCCTCCTACTTGCCCACGGGCTTCAGGCGCACGGCCGTGCCGTAGCAGGAGTAGTATTTGTCGCCCTCGGGGTGGAAGGCCACGGACTCGCGGTAGGCCAGGATGGCGTCGGCGTTGACCTCAAGGGCCTGGGCGATGAGTCCGTAGAAGGCGTTGTCGAAGTTGTAGCTGCGGCACACGATGAGCCCGAAGGTGCCCAGCACCTCGCGTCCGGGCACGGAGTCCACGGTGACGATCTTGAACCGTCCGGCCATGTAGTGGTCCTTGGCCTGGGCCACGCGCGGGTCGGCCTTGGAGTCCTCGTCGACGGGCTTGGCCTTGCCGCCGCCTGCTTTGAACAGGGCCATGGTTCCTCCTGGTGTGCTGGGCCGGGTGGGCCGAATCAGGCCGATGCGGCCATGTCGATTCGGCCCACCCTAGCGCAATGGCTGGCGATTCGGCAAGGGGCCTTAGGGCTCCACCTCCACGACGTAGCCCTCGTCCCACTTGAGCACCTCCGCGGCGGCGGCGCGCACCTGCTCGGCGGTGACGTTCTGGGCGGCCTCCATGAGCCTGAGCTCGGCATCGCGCGGCAGCCCGGCGACCAGCGCCGAGGCGGCCTCGGAGGAGCGCGACTGGAGCGACTGGCGGTCCTGGTAGTACTCGCCGGAGAGGATGTTCTTGGCGCGGGCGAGCTCCTCGGCGGGCAGCGGGGTGCGGGCCAGCCCGGCGGCGGCCTTGCGGAAGCCCTCGAAGGAGGCCTCGCGCTTGTCCGGGTCGGTGCCGATGTAGAAGGCCAGGAATCCTGCCTTCTTGCCCTGCGACAGGAAGGCCGTGACGGCGTAGCCCAGGCCCTGCTTGTCGCGCATGTCGCGGAAGAGCATGCCGCTCTGCCCGGCGAGCGCGGCGCGCAGCACGGAGAGCCGGGCGCTGGCGGCCATGTCCTCGCGGCCGGGGGTCTTGAAGAGCACCAGGATGTGCGACTGGTTGCGGTCCTTCAGGCGCAGCACGGTGGCGGACTTGGCCTTCCAGGCCGGGGCCTGCTGCTGGTAGCGCGGACCGGCTACGCCCAGTTCCTTTTCCAGCTGCGTGGCGAACGCCGTGACCTGGGCCTCGTCGAACTGGCCGGTGACGGCCAGCACGAAGGGCTGGCGCGACTGGCGGGCCCAGAAGGCGCGGGCGTCGGCCTCGGTGAAGGCGGCGACGCGGGCGGGCTCGCCCAGGCGCAGGAAGCTGTGCGGGGTGGAGTCGTAGAGCAGGCCGGGCAGCTTGCGGAACATCAGGCCCAGGGGCTGGTCCTCGCCGCGCTTGATGGCGTTGGCCTGGTCCTCGCGGGCGCGGGCCAGCTCGCCGCGGGCGAAGGCCGGGGCGGTGAGCGTCTCGCGGATGAGGTCCAGCATGTCCGGGGCGAAGCGGCTGGGGAACTTGGCCCCCAGGCTGAAGCCCTCGGCGCTGGCCCCGGCCCCCAGGCTGGCGGCGCGGTCGGCCAGGAAGTCCTCCAGCTGGGTGGCGGAGCGCTTCCTGGTGCCGCGCGTGAGCATGCTGGCAGAGAGCGTGGCCAGGCCCTGGTCCCCCGCCTGGATGAGGCCGTCGCCGCCGGGCCAGGCCATGGACAGGGCCATGTAGGGCAGCGTGGCTTCCGGGGTCAGCACCAGGGTGCCGCCGCCGGGCAGGGCGATCTGGCGCACCTGGCCCGCGCTGGCGGCCTGGGCCTGCTTCTGTTCGGCCTTGGCGGGCCAGCGCCTGTCCAGCGCGGCCAGGTAGGGCGCGGGGTCCACCTTCGCGCCCCCCTTCTCCGGGGCGGGCGCCAGGATCACGGCGCGCAGGCGCTCGGGCCGGAAGAACTCGCGGTACAGCGCGGCGAGGTGCGCGCGGCTGGGGGAGGCCAGGCCCTCCAGGTAGTTGGCCTCGCCCTGGGGGCCGCCCTCGAAGAAGTACTGGTGCGAAAGCTTGCCCGCCAGCCCGGCCAGCGTCTCCTTGGCCAGGAACAGCGAGGCCTCGATGTTGGTGCGGGCGCGGGCCAGTTCCTGGTCGGTGAGGGTGGCGGCGTCGAAGGAGGCCAGCTCGGCGATAAGGGCGTCCCAGAAGGCGGGCAGCTTGTCGGCGTCGAGCACGGCGCTGACCATGAGCACGCCGCCGCGCTCCAGGTTGGAGTGGCCCACGCTGATGGAGTCCACCAGGCGCTTCTCGTACTTGAAGGTGCGGTACAGGCGCGAGGTGCCGTCGCCGCCGAGCGCCTGGCAGAGCAGATCCAGCCCGGCCATCTTGGAGGAGGCGAAATCCACCGAGGGGAAGGCCACGGCCACGTGCACCTTGTTCCACATGCCCTGCTCGATCTTCAGGCGGGGCAGGCGCGGCCCTTCCGGCATGGGGGGCATGGAGGCGGGGCTGTCCTCGGCGGGAAGGTTCACGGGCGTAAGCGGGCGGGTGTTGGGGATGCCCCCGAGCAGGCGCTCGGCCTCGGCCAGCACCTGGGCGGGCTCCACGCGGCCCACCACGGCCAGCAGCATGTTCTGGGGCTGGTACAGCCCGGCGGTGTAGGCGCGCATCTTGGCGCTGGTGGTGGCGCGCACGGTGTCGGTGAAGCCGATGACCGGCCATTCGTAGGTGCTGCCCTTCCAGATCATGCCCTGGATCGTCTGGAACAGGCGGTTCTCCGGGGTGTCCTCGCCGCGCTTCAGCTCGGCCAGCACCACCTCCTTCTCGCTTTCCAGCTCCTTCGGATCGAGCGTGGGCTTAAGCGTCATGTCGCGCACCACGCCCAGGCCCATCTTCCAGGCCGCGTCGGGCACCTCCACGTAGTAGGTGGTCACGTCGAAGCTGGTGGAGGCGTTGAGGCTGCCGCCAGCGCCCTCGATGCGCGCGGCCACCTCGCCGGGCTTCATGTCGCCCGCGCCCTTGAACACCATGTGCTCCAGCACGTGGCTGATGCCCGCCTGGTCGCGGGTTTCGTAGGCCGACCCGGCGTGCACCAGCATGCGGATGTTCACCAGCGGGAAGCGGTCGTCGCGCTTGATGAGCACGGACAGGCCGTTCCTCAGGCGCACCAGGTGCGGGCCTTCGCCCGTGAGCTGGGGCAGTTCGGCTGCGGGGGCGGCCACGGTCTTCGCCGCCACGGCGCGCTTGGGGGCCGGGCGCTTCTTGGCCGCCAGCGCGGCCTCGGGCAGGGCCAGGGCCAGCGAGAGCGCCAGGGCCAGGAACATCGGGAGGAGATTTCGGACGGTGCGGAACATGCGGTGGGCTCCTTGGAAAAAAGCGCGCGGGGCGCGCTGTTGGAAGCGACGGTGTACGCGACGGGGAAGGTAAGCCCGGCGGAGGCAAAGGGCAAGGGCAGGCGCGCGCCGGGCACGCGGCCATTGACCGCCGGGCGTTGGGGCCGTAGGGTCGCGAAGCAAACTGACCTTGCGGGGGGCACATGGCTTTGCGGCATGTTTCGATACGGGCGGCGCTGATTCTCGCGCTGGTGCTGGGCTGCTGGGCGCAGGCGCTGGCCGGGCAGGCTCTCCTGGATCCCGCCACCCTGCCCGCCCACGCCCGGCTGGACCTGGGCGCGCTCCAGAAGGCCTACCCCGGCGCGGTGCTGGGCATCGCCGCCAGGGCTTCCGGCGGGCTGGACCTGGTGCTCTCTGGCGGGGCGCGCGTGCCCTACGACGACGGGCGCGAGCGTAGCCCCAAGCAGGCCCTGGAGGACCCGGACGTGCGCACCATGCTGGCGCAGGCCTACCCCCTGGGCCCCGTCACCGAGGCCACCGCCCGCCCGGCCCCGCACTTCGACCCGGGCCGCAGCCGCGTGCAGGGGTTCTTCACGCACCTCTACGGCGCAAGCGAGGCGCACGTGCGCGCCGCCAGCGTGGGGGTGCGCTTCGACGGCCACACCGTGCTTTTCAACGCCCGCCAGGGGGCGGCGGCGGCGCTGGGCCGGGTCGGGGAGCGCCTCGCCCGTCTGCTGCCCGGCCATCCGGAGCTCGCGCACGTGCTGCGCCCGCTGGGCGGCACGCTGGCCTGGCGCAACATCGCGGCCACGGGCAGGCTCTCGGTCCATTCCTTCGGCGCGGCCATCGACCTGAACCCCCACCTGCCCTATTGGCTGTGGGAGAAGCACCCGGAGCGCATCCCGGCCCTGGTGCGGGCCTTCCCGCGCGAGGTCGTGGAGGCCTTCGAGGAGGAGGGCTTCATCTGGGGCGGCAAGTGGGCCAGCTTCGACGTGATGCACTTCGAGTACCGGCCCGAGCTGATCCTCAAGGCCCGCGCCCTGGCCGGGCAGATCACGCTTCCCTAGCTTTTCACGGCACCCTTTTTTCCGGATCGGCCCTTGCCCGTCTGGCCGAAAAACACGCCCGCCAGGATGAGCGCGCAGGCGGCCATCTGGGCCGGGGCCAGGGTTTCGCCCAAGAGCGCCCAGCCGGAGAGCACGGCCACCAGCGGCACCAGGTTGATGGAGGCCGCGGCCTGGGCCGCGGGCAGGCGCACCACGGCCATGTTGTACAGCCCGAAGGCCCCCAGGGTCACCACGCAGCCCAGGTAGGCCACGGCCCCCCAGGCCTCTGGCGGCGCGGCCAGCCAGCCGCTCACCCCGGCACCCGAGAGCAGCGCCCCGGGCAGGAAAAAGACCGCCCCGGCGAAGGCCTGCAGCCCCGTGAGGTGCCAGGAGTCGTAGCGGCTGGAGAGGTGCTTGACCACCAGCATGTACCCGGCGGCGCAGAACATGGCCAGCAGTTCCAGCAGGTTGCCCAGGGCCGGATTGGGGGCGCTCTCCTCCGCCCGGCCGGAGAGCGACAGCCAGGCCACCCCGCCCATGGACACGGCGATGCCCAGCAGGGTGCGCGCGGTGAGGCCCTCGCGCAGGAAGGCCCAGGCCCCGGCGGCAACGAGCAGCGGCACCAGGGCCGAGACCATGCCCGCCTGGGAGGAGGTGGTGAGGCTGACGGCGTAGCTTTCCAGCACGAAGTACAGGCAGGGCTGCAGCAGGCACACCAGCACCAGCCAGCGCAGGTCGCCCTTCTGGCGTCCGGCCTTGGGCACGCGGCCCCAGAACAGGGCCATGATGGCCGAGGCCAGGGTCATGCGCAGCCAGACCACGGCCAGGGGCGGCAGGCCGGTGAGCGCGAGCTTGGTGGCCACGAAGCTGGTGCCCCAGAGGAAGACGGCGGCGGCCAGGCACAGGTAGGGGATCAATACGGAGCGGTTTTGCGTGTTCATGGCCCCGCTCTACCCCGCCCCGGCGCGGATGTATGGAATGAAATTGCGGGCGGGCTGTTTTTCAGACTGTTCTTCCCGGCGAGCGCCCATCGCCTCGCCTGGGGCTGCTCTCAGCATGAGCTTTGGCCTGCCCGTGGCGCATGGCCTTCCCGGCGAGTGCCCATCGCCCCGCCGGGGCTGGTTCCGGGCTATGGATTGTGCTCCCCGGCCAGGATGCGACTATTCTTCCCGGCGAGCGCCCATCGCCTCGCCTGGGGCTGTTTCCGGGCTATGGATTGTGCTCCCCGGCCAGGAAGCGACTTTTCTCCCCGGCGAGCGCCCATCGCCCCGCCGGGGCTGGTTCCGGGAGACGGATTTTGTTCAGTGGCGAGGAAAGGGTCGAGCCGGGTCCGGGGATAGTACGCATGTGGTACAGCCCCGGGCCCGGCTCGACCCTTGACGACGTCCAGGGGGCAAAAGACGCTCCCCGAAACAGCCCCCCTACTAATACCCGCTGAAGGTGTCGTAGAGTTCCTGGCTGACCTCGACCACCAGCATGCCGGCTTCGGAGCGCATGCGCACGTTGAGCGCGGGGATGAGCGCCAGGTCCTCGGCCACGTTGATCCACTTCTGCATCAGGGCCTTGGGGTCGGCCTCGTCGGTGGGCACGCTCTCGGCCACGATCCAATCTTCCATGCTGTCCTCCAATGTTGAACGGGCCGTACCGGCCTAGATGTATACCCTGCGGTTGAGGCCAAGCAAGCAAAACACCTCGTAGGTGATGGTGCCCCACCAGGAGGCCAGTTCCTCGGCGCGGATGGCCAGCTTGCCCTCGCCGCCCAGCAGCACGGCCCAGTCGCCGCTGCGCACGTCGGGGATGTCGGTGACGTCCACGGCGCAGAGCTGCATGCACACCCGGCCCACAAGCGGGGCGCGCCTGCCGGAGATGAGCACCTGCGCGCCCTTGCCCGAGAGGCCCCGGCTGTAGCCGTCGGCGTAGCCCGCGCAGACGATGGCCACGGTCATGTCGCGCTCGGCGGTGAAGGTGCCGCCGTAGCTGATGGAGCGGCCCTTGGGCAGCGGATGCACGGAGGCGATGCGCGTGCGCACCTCCATGGCCGCGGCCAGGCCCTGGCCCAGGTGTTCCCAGGCGGTGCCGCCGAAGGGATTGGCCCCGTACAGGGCTATCCCTGCGCGCTGGCTCTGGTGGTGCAGGGCCGGGTGGCCCAGGATGCCCGCGCTGTTGGCGATGTTGGCCTCCACCTTGTGTCCGGCGGCGGCCAGCGCGATGAGGATCTCTCCAAAAAGCTGGCCCTGGGCCTGCACCACGTCCAGGGAATCCGGCTCGTCCGCCGTGGCCAGGTGCGAGCTGGCCATCACCGGGCGGATGAGCGGGGCCTCGCGCAGGCGGTCCAGCAGGCGGGGCAGCTCCTCCGGGGTGAAGCCCAGGCGGGCCATGCCGGTGTCGAACTTGAGGCTGACGGAGAGCGGCTTCATGCTCTTGGCGGCGTGGCGGGCCAGTTCTTCCAGCTGGCGGAAGCTGCCCACGAAGGGGATGAGGCGGTGCTGCCAGAGCAGGGGGTAGTCCTCGGCCACCACGGGGCCGAGCAGGGAAATGATGCGGATGTCGCGCTCGCCGGAGTCCCCGGCCTTCAGGCCCTTGGCGTCCAGGAACTCGCGCAGGGTGACTCCCTCGCCCACGGTGCCCACGGCGAAGGTGTCGCAGCCCTCGCGCAGCAGGGCCTCGGCCACCTCGCCCAGCCCGTGGCCGTATGCATCGGCCTTGATGACGCCCACGACCTTGCCGCCGCGGCCCGCCAGCAGGCGGTAGTTGGCCCGGATGGCGGCCAGGCGCACGCGAACTTCAAGGGTGTTGTACTGGATGCTCATGGAATGGGGGACTCCTCACGGAAATACTCGGCCCGCGCCAGACTGGTCAGGCGGGCCAGGGGCGCACTTTGTCAGACTTCGGCACCGTCCGCAACCCCTGTGGAAAATGCCACCCCCGCCATGATTTCCGCTACTTGCGCTTGAAGAAGGCCTCCAGGTCCGCCCCGCCCCAGGTCACGGCCACGGGCCTGCCGTGGGGGCAGTGGTCGCGGTCGGGGTCGGCCAGCCAGGCTTCCAGCAGGGCCAGGGCCTCGCCGGTGGCCAGCTCCGTGCCCGCCTTGATGGCCGACTTGCAGGAGAGCATGGTCCACAGCGCCTCCAGCCCGCCGCCCTGGTCGGCCAGGAGCTCGCGCAGCAGCTCCGCGGCGCGGCCCGGGGCCAGCGTGGGCGGCACGCCCAGCACGGTGAGCACCGCCCCGCCCTGCTCCAGGTCCGCCAGGAAGCCCGCCTCGCGCAGGCCGGGCAGCAGCTCGCGGGCGCGTTCGCCCTCGGAGGAATGCAGCGGCAGGGTCAGCGGCACGGCCAGGGGCTGGGAGTGCCCGGCGGTGCGCGCCGCGCGCATGGCGGTGAGGATCACGCGCTCGTGGGCCGCGTGCTGGTCCACCAGCACCAGGCGCCCGGCGCCGCCCGGCCCGCCCTGGCGCAGCACCAGGTAGGTGCCCGCGATCTGGCCCAGGTACTCCAGCCCGCCCTGGCCCAGGGCCCGGGGCGCGCGGGCGGCGAAGATCGGCCGGGAGGCCGGGGAGGAATCGGACAGGTCGGCGTCCGGCTCGCGGCGCTGAGGGCTGAGGGGCAGGGGCACTTCCCGCTCGCGGGGCGGCGCGGCGAAATCTTGCGCAGCGCGCCACAGGCCGGGCTTGTCGCCCCAGCCGCCGGAGCTCCGGGATTGGCCGGAGCGCGAGCCGCCGCCAAAAACCGGGGCGGGGGCCTCCCCCTGGGAGGCATAGCCCGCGCCGTACTGCGGCGCGCCCTCCGACAGGGCGTCCTGCCCGGCCACGGGTTCCAGGGCCAGGCGCACCAGGGCGATGACCGCGCCCTCGTCGCGGAAGCGCACCTCCAGCTTGGCCGGGTGCACGTTCACGTCCACCTCGCCCGGCGGCAGGGTCAGGAACAGGGCCACCTGCGGGTGCTCGCCGGAGAGGATGCGGCCCTTGTAGGCGTCGCGCACGGCGCGCATGATGAGCCGGTCGTTCACGGGCCGCCCGTTGACGTAGAACAGCATGCGGTCGGGCCGGTTCTGGGCGTGGCTGGGCAGCCCGGCCAGGCCGCTGGCGCGCAGGGCCTCCGCTCCGGTTCCGTGCTCGCGCTCGAAGGGCCTGAGGCCCTCCATGACCTGGGGCGGCCAGAACCGGGCCAGGCGCGAGCGCAAATCCTCGCCCTGGGGCAGGCGGAACACCTCGCGCCCGCCGATGGTCAACGAGAAGGCCACGTCGGGCCGGGCCAGGCTCATGCGCATGAGCGTTTCCTGGCAGCGCTTGGCCTCGGTGGCCTCGCTCTTGAGGAACTTGAGCCGGGCCGGGGTGGCGGCGAAAAGACGGCGCATCTCCACGCGGGTGCCGCGCGCCAGGGCCGCGGGGCCCTGCCCGCGCACCTCGCCGAAGGCCACCTCGATGCGCTCGGCCTCCTGCTGGGAGCCCTGCTCCACGCCTTCCGCCGGGCGGAAGCTGGAGGTGAGCGCCAGCTCGGACACCGAGGCCACGCTGGGCAGGGCCTCGCCCCGGAAGCCGTAGCTGGCCACGGTGAACAGCTCGGCCACGCTTGAGAGCTTGCTGGTGGCGTGGCGGGTCACGGCCAGGGCCAGCTCGCCGGGCGGAATGCCGTGGCCGTCGTCCTGCACGGCCAGCAGCGACGCCCCGCCGCCCTCCAGGCTCACGTCCACGCGGGTGGCGCCGGCGTCCAGGCTGTTCTCCACCAGCTCCTTGAGCACGCTGGCGGGACGCTCCACCACCTCTCCGGCGGCGATCTGGTTGCGCAGGGTCTCGGGAAGAAGGGTGATGGCGCGGCGGGTCATGCCGCGAGGATGCCTCTACTGCTTGCCGAAATCAAGCAGGTTGAAGCGGAACTCCACGGCCTGGTCGCTGGGCTTGCGCTTGTACACCAGCTCCAGTTCGTAGCACTGGTCCTTCCAGTTCAGCCCGGCGCTCTTCTCCAGGTCGGAGTGGCCCGCGATGTCGTAGCGGTAGTCCGAGGTGAACTTCAGCTTCTGGGTGATCTGGTAGTCCGCGCCCAGGCGCAGGGCCTGCACGTCCTTGGTGCGGGTGCGCTTGAACTCGGTGAGCGGGTACAGGTAGTCGTGGCCGAAGCGCAGCTCGCCCAGGCCCTCCTTGGACAGGGTCAGCAGATGCTCGTGCTCCGTGGGCCTGCCCAGGTAGGGCGAGTAGTAGGTGCGCGAGGTCAGGTCCACGTACTTCTCAGGCTTGATGGAGGCCTCGGCCATGATGTCGCCGAAGGGCCTGCGCGTGTAGGTGCCCAGGTCGGAGCTGCGCGCGGCCTCGTCGCGGTCGTAGGACTGCTCCAGGCGCAGGCGCAGGAAGTCCAGGTAGTCGGTGCTGGCCACGGGGATGGTGGCGTTGCCGCTGGGCGCGGCCGTGACCATGGTGCGCTTGCGGTCCAGCACGTTGGTCACCGAGTAGGTGATGAGGTTCTTGCGGGTCAGCCGGTCCAGGGAGTCGAAATAGGGCAGGCGGTCCTGGGAGGCGGGCACCGGGATGTAGCTGAAGTCCACCCGGGGGGTGACGCTGTGGCGGATGCCCAGCCACTGGCTCTTGCCCACGTTCCCGGCCTCGGCCTCCAGCTTGCCCTCGCCCATGCGGAACACGCGGTGGAACTCGGTGAAGCCGGTGAAGCCCAGCTCCGGGAAGGTGCGCGCCGGGCTCTTCACCGTGGTGGTGGTGGCCGGCTCGTTGGAGTACTTGGGCACGCCGTAGGAGGTGTTGCGCAGGCCCGCGCTGGGGATCATGGTGAACGGCCCGAGGGAGAGCGGCAGGCTCAGGGTGGGGTGCAGGTCCACGCGGGAGCCGCGGGTGCCCAGCTCGCGCCAGAAATAGTTGAAGCGCGAGGCCATCTCGAAGTCCACCGGCACCCCGGGCACCACGGCGTCCTTGAAGGCGAAGGCGTTGACCTCGGGCAGGCTTTGCACCGTGGGGTTCTTGGCGCCGGGGCTGTTGCCGTTCATGTACTGGAGGTTCTGGGTCCAGCCCACCTTGGCGGTGAGGCCCACGCGCTCCCAGCTGCGCGAGAGGAAGACCACGGAATTGCGGGTGAGCGAGTCGGCCACCTCGATGTCGCGCCCGAACTCCTTGAGGAAGCTCTTGCGGCTGGAGTCGTAGCCTGAAGCACCGCCGTTGAATTCGCGCAGGTAGTTCTGGTCGCTCACCGCGTCCACGTCCATCTTGAGCGTCCACTCCGGATCGCCCAGGAAGCCGTTGTACTTGCTGCGCACCCACCAGCGGTTCTTGTTGGGCCGGTTCAGGCCGTCGGAGCGCAGGTAGTCCTCCTCGTCGCTGGCGGCCACGGCGGACTTTTTGTCGCGCAGGAAGTCCACGCGCCAGTCGCCCTTGCTGCGGGGGTCCTCGGCGTGGCGGTACTCGATGCCCTGCATCAGCCCGCGGCGGCTCATGACGTTCTCGTAGAACGTCATGTCGTGCTCCTCGTTCATGGCCCAGTAGTAGCCCTGGTTCACGGTATAGCCCTTGACGCGGCTGTGCGAGATCTCCGGGATGAGCAGGCCGCTCTGGCGCTTGCCCGCGCCCGGCAGCGAGAGGAACGGGGCGTAGGCCACCGGGGTGTCGCTGACGTTGAAGCGCGAGTGCCAGAGCTTGGTGCGGCCGTCCAGGGCCACGTCGCCCTCCTCCGCCGTGAAGCTCCAGGCGGGCTTGTCGCCGTCGCAGCCGGTGACCTTGGCCTCCTTGAAGCGGTAGCTGGAGGGGCCGTACTTGCGCACGGTCTCGCTCTGGAAATAGATGTGCTGCTTGCCCATGAACACCTTGCCGTTCTTGAGCCAGCCCACCATGTTGGTCAGGTCGAACTCGGCCTCCTCGGCCTCCAGGATGTCGCCCTCCCAGGCCACGCGCACGTGGCCCTTGAGGTACACCCAGCGGCTGGCCTGGTAGTAGCGCATGAAGTCGGCCTTGAGGGTGTTGAGCCCGCGCGTGATCACCGCGTTGCCCTCGGCCTGCAGGTACTCGCTGCCGTGCTGGCCGGTGACGGAGTCCGCCGTGAGCTTCCACTGGTCCGGGCCGGGCTGGGCCGCCAGGGCCGGGGGCGTGGGGCCGGGGCCGGGGGCCAGGGGCTCGGGCAGCATCGGGGGGGTGGGCGGGGTCACGCCCATGCGCATTTCCGGCCCGGGGCTCATGAACCCGGGGGCGGGCGGCACCGGGGCCGGGGGCACGGCGGGGCGCTGGACGGGCGTTTCGCCCAGCGCGGTGGAGCCCGCGGGCCCGATTGCCGAGGCCCCGGCGGGCAGGGTCACGTTTTCGGCGCGCAGGCTCTCCGGCGTGGGCAGAAGCGTCGGGGTTCCGACGCCCTGGCCGGTCTGTCCGGTTTGGCCCGCCTGGCCCGCTTGGCCCGCGCGGGAGCCGAAGCGCAGGTCCGTTCCGGCCGTGGCCTCCGGCGGCGAAACAGGCAGGCGCACCTCGGCCGCGCCCCCCGTGGGGGCGGCCAGGACCGCCAGGGTCTGTCCCGCGCACAGGCAGTACAGAAGCCCCAGGGCCAGGAAGTAGGTGCAGCGCCGTTTCGTCAAACCGAAGACATCCTTGTCTTATTTGTTATCCCTGCCGGGCGTCCAGGTAGGGATTCTCCTGGGCCAGGTAGTTCTGCACGTAGTCCTTCGCAGCGTCCTCAAGGGTGGTGCACTCCGCCATGTATCCGGCCTTGCGCAGCTTCCCCATGTCCGCCCGGGTCAGGTACTGGTACTTGTCGCGGATGCTCTCGGGCATCTCGATGTACTCGATGTCGGGCTTGCGGCCCAGGGCCGCGAACACGCTCCTGGCCAGGTCGTTCCAGGTACGAGCAATTCCGGTGCCAACGTTGTACACGCCGTTGACCTCCGGGTGCTCCAAGAGCCACCATAGGATGTCCACGCAGTCCTTGACGTACACGAAGTCGCGCATCTGGCCGCCGTTGGGGTACTCCGGGCGGTAGGACTTGAACAGGCGCATGCGCCCGGTCTGGCGGATCTGGTGGAAGGCCTTGCAGATCACGCTCATCATGTCGCCCTTGTGGTATTCGTTGGGGCCGAACACGTTGAAGAACTTGATGCTGGCCAGGCTGCCGAGCAGCCCGGCCTTGCGCGCCCACAGGTCGAACAGGTGCTTGGAATAGCCGTACATGTTCAGGGGCCGCAGCAGGCCCAGGGTCTCGTGGTCGTCGGCGAAGCCGTTCTCGCCCTCGCCGTAGGTGGCGGCGCTGCTGGCGTTGATGAGCCGGGCGCCGGTCTGCGCGGTGTAGCGGCAGACCATCTGGGTGTAGCGGTAGTTGTTCTCCATGAGGAAGTCGGCGTTCTTCTCCGTGGTGGAGGAGCACGCGCCCATGTGGATCACCGCCTTGGCCCCGAAGGGGTCGCCCCCGCCGCCGCCGCCGCCCAGGATCTTCTCGAACTGGTCGCGGTGCAGGTAGTCGGCGTAGCGCAGGTTCACCAGATTCTTCCACTTCTCGGTGCTGGCCAGGTTGTCCACCACCAGGATGTTGTCGATGCCCATCTGGTTGAGCTTCCAGATCATGGCGCTGCCGATGAAGCCCGCGCCGCCGGTGACGATGTGCATGGTCCGCTCCTTGTCGCTGGACGTTTGGTGTCTGGCCTGGGTTCCCGGCGGGCCTGGCCCGCGCTCGGAACCCTTCTTCATACCCACTCGCGGCCCGGAAGGCAATGCGCAGCGCCGCCCCCCGCCGGGGGCGGGACTTTTTCCCGACCACAGTTTTGTTTGACATTGCGGGTACGATGAGTATCTAGTCTGAACATGCCGCAATAACCCCATGGCTTGGGGGGACAAGCGTCCACACATCTGACACCGAAGCAAGGAGACCCTCACATGAGCATGCGCAAAGGCCTTTTCCCCGCCGCCCTCCTGGCGCTCCTCCTGGTCCTTGCCGTGGCCGTCCAGGCCCCGGCCCAGAACCTGAAGCCCAAGGTCGACAACTTCATCCTGTTCGTGGACTACTCCGGCTCCATGAACATGAGCACCGACCTGTTCAAAGGCACCAAGATCAGCCACGCCAAGGGCATCATCGAGAGCATGAACAAGGAGATCCCCGCCCTGGGCTACAAGAGCGCCGTGAACACCTTCGCGCCGTTTGAGACCCTGCTGGCCCCCACCGCCTACGACAAGGCCAAGGTCAGCGCCGCCGGCGCCAAGATCAAGACCGACTACGACCCCTACGGCCGCAACACCCCCATGGGCATCGGCCTGAAGGACCTGGACCCCGTCCTGGCCGGGCTCTCCGGCAAGACCGCCGTCATCCTCTTCACCGACGGCGACTCCAACTACGGCACCGACCCCGTGGCCGAGGCCAAGGCCCTCTTCGCCAAGTACCAGGGCCGCGTGTGCTTCCACGTCGTCAGCTACGCCGACAACGCCCGCGGCAAGATGGTCGTGGACGAGATCCGCGCCCTGAACCGCTGCTCCGTCTCCGGCGAGGGCAAGGCCCTGGCCGACGCCGCCGTCATGAAGAAGTTCGTGCGCGACGTGTTCTATGATGTCGAAGAGGCCCCGATGCGCGCCATGGCCCCGGCCAAGGCCGCCTGCGAGACCATCACCTTCGGCAACCTGAACTTCGGCTTCGACAAGTACCAGATCACCAAGGAGATGGAGCCCGCCCTGGAGCAGGCCCTGAACGTGCTCAAGACCAGCGCCTGCGACAAGTTCACCGTGGAAGGCCACACCGACAGCGTCGGCGGCGTGCCCTACAACCAGAAGCTCTCCGAGCGCCGCGCCAACTCCGTGGCCAAGTGGCTCATGGACAAGGGCTTCACCGGCAAGCTCGACGTGGTCGGCAAGGGCAAGCTCGCTCCCAAGTTCGACAACAAGACCGACGAAGGCCGCGCCCTGAACCGCCGCGTGGAGATCCGCAGCAACTAGCGGCTTGACACGGCGGCAAGACAGCCCCAAAAGAGGCGGGGCGGGGATATATCCTCCCGGCCCCGCCATCCCCCCGCCGAACGGAGAGCCCATGTCCCGCAACGCTTCGAAATTACTGGCCGCCGCCGCACTCACCCTGCTCCTGCCCGCCTACGCCCCGGCCTCCGGCCAGACCCCCGCCGAGGCCCCCAGGGCCCAGGCCGCCGCACCCGCGCCCGAGCAGAAGCTCCTGGCCTCCGCCGACTCCACGCCCATGCACATGGACCTGGAACTGGCCCGCGAGCACGAGCTGTTCACCTCCTTCGCCCGCCACCAGGTGGAGCGCATGAACGCCAACATCATCGGCGGCAGGCACCAGATGCGCGTGGCCAAGGGCCACGACGGACAGTTCCACGCCAGCTACAAGGCCATCGACATGGCCGACGTGGTCTGCCAGGTGCGCCGCGCCGAGCACGATCCCCGCTACTACGTGGGCGTCATCATCTATAAGGAACTGACGCTGGAAAGCCGCGGACAAACCGCCGAGACCTGCAAGAACGGCCGCTTCGAGCCCGTGGGCCAGACCGCGCACCGGCTCATCTACAGCTCCAAGCGCGGCGGCGGCTGGAACTAGGCCGCCTCCCCCCCCCCCGCCAAGGCCATGCCCGCCCATGCCCACCCATGACAGCTAGGCCCACCCACGAGGACGTGCGCTTCTGGCGCGACAGCGCCCTACCCGGGGTGGAAGCCCGCCTCTCCGCCTACCGCAAATACGCCTTCCGACTGCACACCCACGCCGAATACACCATCTCGCTGGTGGAACAGGGCCGCACCAGCTTCCCCCTGGACGGCCAGACACTCTCCGCCCGGGCCGGGCAGATCGTGCTCATCAACCCGCGCCAGCCCCACGCCTGCAACCCCGATTCGGACACCGGCATCAGCTACCGGCTGTTCTACCTCGCGCCCGGCTGGCTGGCCGGAGCCGCGCCCGACGCCCAGCCACCGCTGTTCCACACGCCCGTGGTGGACGATCCCGAACTTTTCGAGGCCTGGCGCGACCTGCACCTGCGCTTCATCGATGACGAGGCCCCCACCGGCGAAAAACAGGCCCGGCTGCTGGCCTGCCTCCAGGCGCTCGTCGCCCGGCACGCCAGCCCCGCCCCGCCCGGCCCCGAACACGAGGCCATCGCCCGCGCCCGCCAGCACCTGCACGACTCGCCCCAGGGCGCCTGGACGCCGCTCACCGACCTGGCCCAGATCGCGGGGCTCTCGCCCCACCACTTCGCGCGCACCTTCAAGGCCGCCACCGGCCTGCCGCCACACGCCTACCAGCTCCAACTGGCCCTGGAACACGCCAAAAAGCTCCTGGCCGACGGCCTGCCCATCAGCCAGGCCGCCCTGGACTGCGGCTTCGCCGACCAGAGCCACTTCTCGCGCACCTTCCGCCAGTTCACCGGCGCCACCCCCGGCCAGTACGCCCAGGCCAGATAACGGGGTGGGCACAGCCTCCGGCGGCCAGGGGCTGCGCGCCCCTGGACCCGCGCATTGCCCCCGGCGAGGGGCGCACCCGCCCGGCAGAGCCAGCC
>JAEXRD010000070.1 GCA_023438245.1 Pseudomonadota bacterium
AACCCCCTCCCCACCCCGAAAACTCTTGTAGGGGGAAATTCGGGGAACTGCCCGGCTGAATCCCAACCCCTGTCAACCGGGTATTTTTGTCCTTTTTACGGCCAGAATTGGGGTCGTTTTGTCCTGGCCCGAAACCCCGTGGTATCCTTGCCGGAATCTGCGCCGGGCCTCACCTTGGAGATCACGCCGGGCGCGCAAACCCGAATAGGAACGCCAGATGCCCGAATCCCATGCCCCCCACATCTCCCTGAAACGCGACAGCAAAGGCCGCATCGCCGAGAGAACCCTGACTCTGGGCGGGATGCCGGAAACACGGCGCTACGCCTACGACCCCGCCGGGCGGCTGGCCCAGGTGACCGACGAGCGCGGCGGGCTGCTGGAATCCTACACCTACGACCACCAGGCCCGCCGCCTGGCCGACATCCGCCCCCAAAGCCAAGTGGGCGAGCGGCGCTTCAGCTACGGCCACGGCAACCGCCTGGCCGCCGCAGGGGAAACCCAGTACAGCCACGACCGCGCTGGCTTCCGCAACCTCAAGGTTGAGGGCGCGCCCGGCCTGGGCGGGGCCGAGACCTGGTACCACTATGAACCCTCCGGCCTGCTGCTGGCCGTGGACCTGCCAGGCGGAAGCCGCATCGAATACGCCTACGACAAACACGGCCTGCGGCGAGAAAAGCGCCTGGATGGCCGCCTCGTGGCCGCCTACGACTGGCTGGACCCGCTGCGGCTCTCGGAGTTCTTCGATGGCCGGGAGTGGTGGCGACTGGCCTACACCGAAGGCCGAACCCCAGTGGGCGTCACCAATGGCCGCGACTCCTTCCTGCTCCTGGCCGACCAACTCGGCACCCCGGTGGCCCTTGCCACGCCTGATGGCCGTATTGTACAGAGCATGCGATACGACTCCTTCGGCAACCTCCTGGAAAGCCGGGGCGGTGTCGTCGACCTTCCGCTCGGCTTCGCGGGCGGGCTCTTTGACCGGGACACGGGACTCACTCGCTTCGTCTGGCGGGAGTATGATGCCGAGACGGGCCGCTTCACGGCCCTGGACCCTTTGCGCGAGAAAGGCGGCGACGCCGACTTCTACGGCTATTGCGTCGATGATCCGGTCAACCGGGTGGACGTCTGGGGCTTGGAAGGCTCGTGGTGGGACGGGGCGGGGGGCAGAATTGTCAGGCGTGATATTGAAGGAGCGGGCACCGGCGCAATAGGTGGAGCTGTCGCAGGTTCACCTACTGGAGTTGGGATACCACTGGGAGCGATTGTTGGTGGGCTCATGGGACTTCCGACAGGCATGTTGAAGGGTACACTAGAAGAGATCGGACGGCCGAGCAACAAAAACGATACTGAAGGTTCTCAGCCACAGGAGGACGCACCATCTGAAGCGCGTAAAGCACTTGAAGAATGGTGGCGACGTCTCTGATGGTTGCAGACTGACTGGGCATGGCGTCATCGCCATGCCCAGCAGCGAGGGGCTATGAGCAAAATTGCATGTTCTGTTTGTGGGACGAAGTATCAAGCCTCATGGCGCGGCAACGGCATCTTTCTGATTTTTTTCGGCATTACTGTCTTCCTTGTCTCCCTGATGCACGAAGGATGGCTAGGGGTTGTAAGTACAGCGCTATTATTCTCTGTGCCATTAATCGCCATTGGCGTGAAATTCGTCAATAAGCCGCGCGATTGTCCCGTGTGCAAGCAATCCAACCAAAACTGATCTCCACTGCGTTCAACATTGCTCGGACACAGGCCGTTTCACCGCGCTTGACCCGCTCAGGGAGAAAGGCGGCGACGCCGACTTCTACGGCTATTGCGTCGATGATCCGGTCAACCGGGTGGACGTGTGAAGAATTGAGAGGGCGCGGCGGCGACCCGGCACCGAAACGCACCGCCGCGGCAGGCCCGAATCCAGTTTACAGCCAGGAAAAATTGGGGTACGAAGCATGACTTTCAGGGCGTCCCCCCGCCGGGGGGAGGCCTGTACTTTTGGCGTCATGGCATCCGGAACCGGCCAGGAAACTGGCCGACCGCCACGGCAACGCCCCGCTCGCCTCGGAAGCGGGGACGGGGCCGCGAGCGGCCGGAAGCCTTACATACAGCGCAAATACTTTGTCCGAGGGAGTGTCGTTGGAGGCAATCATGGAAAAAACTAAGAACGTTGATCAGGAAATGGACCTCAATTTCGAGGATGCCCTTGAGAACTACCTCAAGGCGGATTTTGGCGACCTGGACGAAGGAACCATCGTTCCCGGCACCATCGTCAAGATCGGCAAGGAGCACGTCCTCGTCGACGTGAACTTCAAGAGCGAAGGCCAGATTCCCCTGGGCGAGTTCCTCGACCTGGAAGGCAATCTCACCGTCAAGGTGGGCGACACCGTGGACGTCTTCGTGTCCAACAAGGACGAGAGCGAAGGCACCATCCACCTGTCCCGCGAGAAGGCCAAGCGCATGCAGCTGTTCGACCGCCTGGAGGATTCCCAGGAGAAGAACGGCACCGTCACCGGCAAGATCATCCGCCGCATCAAGGGCGGTTACACCGTGGACCTGGGTGGCGTGGAGGCCTTCCTCCCCGGCTCCCATGTCGACCTTCGTCCCGTGCCTGACATGGACGCCCTGGTTGGCCAGGAGTTCGAGTTCAAGATCCTCAAGATCAACCGCCGCCGCAGCAACGTCATCGTCAGCCGCCGCGTGCTCCTCGAGGAGCAGCGCAGCGAGCAGCGCGGCGCCCTGCTCGAGACCCTGGCCGAGGGCCAGACCGTCAAGGGCAAGGTCAAGAACATCACCGAGTACGGCGTGTTCATCGACCTGGGCGGGCTGGACGGCCTGCTGCACATCACCGACATGAGCTGGAAGCGCATCCGTCACCCCAAGGAGATGGTGCAGCTGGGCGACGACCTGGAGCTCAAGGTCCTGCACTTCGACCGCGAGGGCCAGAAGGTCAGCCTGGGCCTGAAGCAGCTCGTGGCCGATCCGTGGGAGAACATCGCCGGCAAGTACCCCCAGGGCGCCCGCCTCAAGGGCAAGGTCACCAACCTGGCCGACTACGGCGCGTTTGTTGAGCTGGAGCCCGGCGTCGAGGGTCTGGTGCACATCTCCGAGATGAGCTGGACCCGCAAGCTGCGCCACCCCTCCCAGATGGTGCGCGCCGGAGACGAGGTCGAGGTCATCGTGCTCGGCGTCGATCCGGACAAGAAGCGCATCAGCCTGGGCATGAAGCAGATCAAGCCCAATCCCTGGGACGTGGTGGCCGAGAAGTACCCCGAGGGCACCATCCTTGAGGGCGCCATCAAGAACATCACCGAGTTCGGCGTGTTCATCGGCATCGAGGAGGGCATCGACGGCCTCATCCACGTGTCCGACATCAGCTGGACCAAGAAGATCCGCCACCCCAGCGAAGTCTTCAAGATCGGCGACGTTGTGCAGGCCAAGGTGCTGACCGTGGACAAGGAGAACGAGAAGTTCACCCTGGGCATCAAGCAGCTGGCCGAAGATCCCTGGCTCAAGGTCCCGGGCAAGTACCCCGTGGGCACCCTCATCAACGGCCTGGTGACCAACATCACCGACTTCGGCCTGTTCGTCGAGGTCGAGGAGGGCATCGAGGGCCTGGTGCACGTGTCCGAGATCAGCCGCAAGAAGATCAAGAGCCCCTCCGAGCTGTTCAAGGAAGGCGTCACCATCGAGGCCAAGGTCATCCACGTGAGCGCGGATGAGCGTCGCCTCGGCCTGTCCATCAAGCAGCTGAAGGAAGAGGAAGAGCGCAAGAAGCCCAAGGAGTTCCGCACCGCCGGTCCCGAGACCGGAAGCAATCTGGGCGAGCTGCTGCGCGCCAAGATCGAGGACGCCTCCAATGGAGAAGAGTCCAACTAAGTCCAAGTTCTCCGAACAGCACCCGCTGCTGTTCGGCCTGTTCCTGATCATATTGGCCGTGGCCCTCTTCATGGGGGCCATGGCCTTTTTCCGTTCCCTCGGGGGCAAATCCAAGCCGCTTTCCGGCGACAAGATCGGCCTGTGCAAGATCGAGGGCATGATCACCGACGCCGGAGAGGTCACGAGCTTCCTGCGCGAACTGAAGCAGGACGACTCCGTGAAGGGCGTGCTGCTCAGGATCGACAGCCCCGGCGGCGCCGTGGCCCCCTCCCAGGAGCTGTACCAGGCCGTGCGCGAGCTGGCGGCCAAGAAGCCCGTGGTGGCCAGCATGGGCACGGCGGCGGCCAGCGGCGGCTACTACGCCGCGGCCCCGGCCACGCTCATCGTGGCCAACCCCGGCACCCTCACCGCCAGCATCGGCGTGCGCGCCGAGTACGTGAACGTCCAGGGCCTGATGGACAAGCTGGGCCTGAAGAGCGACACCCTGGCCAGCGGCAAGCTGAAAGCCGCCGGAAGCCCCACCCAGCCCATGACCCCGGAACAGCGCGCCTACCTGCAGGGGCTCATCATGGACCTGCACCAGCAGTTCGTGGGCGACGTGGCCGAGGCCAGGAAAATGCCGCTGGACAAGGTGGAGAAGCTGGCCGACGGCCGGGCCATGACCGGACGCCAGGCCCTGGAGGCCGGGCTGGTGGACAAGCTGGGCGGCCAGGAGCAGGCCCTCGCGGCCCTGCGCGAGCTGGCCAAGCTGCCGGAATCCGCCCCGCTGCTGGAAGGCCCGGAGAAGAAGCTGCCGTTTTTGCCGCGCCTGCTGGGAGCCACGCTCTCGGCCCTGGCCCAGGCGCTGCTGGAGACCCCGGGCCAGACGGGCCTGCGCGGGCAAGACGGGCTGCTGCTGCAGTACCGCCAGTAGGCCCGCGAAAGATCGGGAGCGCCCATGCCCGCGCCCACCCCAGACCACGAGCACGCCCGCTTCTTCCGCTCCCCGGCCCTGCCGGAGACGGAGCTCTTGACCGCGCGCTACGTCACCCACAGCTTCGCGCCGCACTGGCACGAGGGCTACGTGGTGGGCGTCATCACCGCCGGGGCCGAGGGCTACCGCTACCGCGGGGCCGACCACGTGGCCGGGCCGGGCTGGCTGGCCTGCATCAATCCCGACGAGATCCACACTGGCGAGCGCGCCGTGGACGAGGGCTGGACCTACCGCGTGTTCTACCCCTCGGCCCGGACCCTGCTGGACATCGCCCGCCAGCTGCGCGGCGAAAACGCCGGGACCGCCGAAACCATCGGAACCGCCGGACTGCCGCGCCTGCCGCACACCGCCGTGCGCGACGTGGAGCTGGCCCGCGCCCTGGCCCGGGCGCACATGCTTCTGGAAGAAGGCGCGGACCTGCTGGCCGCCCAAAGCGCCGCCCTCAGCGCGCTCACCTCCCTGCTGGTGCGCCACGCCCGCGAGCCGGAACCCGGCAGGGTGGCCAGCCTGCGGCCGGAGCACGCCAAGGCCGAGGCCATGCGCCAGATCCTGGCCGCCGACCTCACCGAGCAGGTGAGCCTGGACGACCTGGCCCGGGCCGTGGGCCTCTCGCCCTTCCACGCCGCCCGCGTGTTCGCCCGCTCAAGCGGCATGCCGCCCCACGCTTGGCGCACCCAGCTCCGGCTCAACCGCTCGCTGGACCTGCTGCGCGCGGGCAGCAGCGTGGCCGAGGCCGCCCTGGCCGTGGGCTTCGCCGACCAGAGCCACTACACGCGCCACTTCCGCCGCGCCTTCGGCTGTCCGCCGGGCCGCTGGCGCGGCTAGCCCGCGCGGCAGCACCCAGCGCAAGATCGTACAAGCCGGGGCCCCGCCGGTTGCGCTAGACCCCAGCCCATGAACCGCCAATCCTCCAATTCCTGCACTCCCCTGCCCTTCACCTGGGCCGGGCTTTTGGCCGGGGCGCGGGCCTGCCTGCCCATCGCCATCGGCGTGGGCGTGTACGGCGTGCTCTTCGGCCTGCTGGCCCGGCAGAAGGGCCTGTCCCTGGGCGCGGCCCTGTCCATGAGCAGCTTCGTGTTCGCCGGGGCCTCGCAGCTCATCGCCATGGACCTGTGGGGGCCGGAGCTGCCCGTCTTCTCGCTCATCGTCACCACCTTCATCGTGAACCTGCGCCACGTGCTCATGGGCGCGGCGCTCTCCCCGTGGCTGACGCGCCTGACCCCGGGCAAGGCCTTCGGCTCGCTGTTCTTCATGACCGACGAATCCTGGGCCGTGACGCTGGGCATCTACGCCCGGGACGCCCGCGAGCGGGCCCGCAGCGACGGCGCGGTGCTGCTGGGCAGCGGGCTCATGGTCTACCTGTGCTGGAACCTCTCCACCGTGCTGGGCCACGCCCTGGTGCAAGGCCTGGACGACCCGGCCAGGTACGGGCTGGACTTCGCCTTCACGGCGGTGTTCACGGCGCTCCTGGTGGGGCTCAAGCCCAGGCGCGCGGACGTGCTGCCGCTCGTTGCGGCCACGGGCGCGGCGCTCTTGGGGGCCAGGCTGCTGCCCGGCAAGTGGTACATCCTGGTCGGGGCCTTCGCCGGGGGGCTGGCCGCGGCGCTTTCCCCCGCGCCCGAGCACTCCGAACCGGCAAAACCCGCCGACTGCGAGGAGGCCAAGCCATGACCCCGCTTGCAAGCGCACCGCTGGCCGACATCGTGCTGACCATCGGCGGCATGGCCCTGGCCACCTACGCCTCGCGCGCCGCCGGGCTGGCGCTCATGAGCCGCATGACCGTTTCCGGGCGCATGGAGCGCTTCATGAAGGCCATCCCCGCCTCCATCCTCGCGGCGATAGTCGCGCCCTCGGCGCTCTCCGCCGGACCGGCGGACGCGCTGGCCACCGCCGCCACGGCCCTCACGGCCTGGAAGCTGGGCAACCTGCCCGTGGCCATGGCCGTGGGCGTGGGCTGCGCTCTGGGCCTGCGCGCCCTGCTGGGATAGGACGGCTTCCGGATCAGCACGGCTCTTGAAAACGTCCAGGACGATACGGGGCGTATTCCAGGGGCGGTCGCCGGAGGAGGAACTTTGTTCCCCGGCAAGGAAGGAGCCGGTTCGGGTCCGGGGATAGTACTTTTACGGTACAGCCCCGGACCCGAACCGGCTCCTGACGAAGTCCAGGGGGCAAAGGGCGCTTCCGCCGTCCGCCCCTTACCCTTCGCGCCTGGCCAGCGCCCGCGCCAGCGCGTCCAGGATATCGCGCATTTCCAGCGGCTTGCTGATGGCGTCGTCCATGCCCGCCTCCAGGAAGGCCCTGTGCTCGCTGGCCTGGGCGTAGGCCGTCAGCGCGATGACCGGCAGGTTCGGATCCCAGGAGCCGTCGTCGTGGGCGCGGATGCGCCGGGTGGCCTCCACCCCGTCCATCTCCGGCATCTGGATGTCCATGAGCACGGCGTCGTAGCGCTTCTGGGCCAGCTTCTCCAGCACCTCCTGGCCCGTCATGGCGGTGTCCACGGTGTGCCCGGCGCGCTGCAGAAAGCTCTTGGCCGCCAACTGGCTCACCAGGTTGTCCTCGGCCAGCAGCAGGGTCAACGGGCGCAGCTGCGGCGGGGCGGAACGGCGCGGCGCCGGATGCGCCGGTGCCGATGCGGGCTGCTCCAGCCGCAGGGCCACCTCGAAGCGGCTGCCGCGCCCGGTCTGGCTGTCCAGCGAGATGCTCCCGCCCATGAGCTCCACCAGCCTGCGCACGATGGACAGGCCCAGGCCCGTGCCCTGGAAGCGCTTGGTGAACACCGCGTCGCCCTGGGTGAAAGGCTCGAACACGCTGCTCTGGCGGTCCTCGGGGATGCCCACCCCGGTGTCCTCCACGTCCAGCAGCAGCACGACGCGCCCGTCGGCCTGGGCCAGGGCGTCGGCCCCCACGCGGATGTGGCCGGACTCGGTGAACTTCACGGCGTTGCCCACCAGGTTGAACAGGATCTGGCGGATCTTGCCCGGATCGCCCCGGAGCAGTACGGGCAGGTCCGCGGCGATCTCCACGCGCAGGTCGAGCCCCTTGGCCTTGGCCGCGTCCTCGAAGACCTCCGCGCTGGCCCGCACCAGGGCCGCCGGGTCGAAATCCTCGCTGCCGAGCTTGAGCTTGCCGGACTCGATCTTGGAGAAGTCCAGGATGTCGTTGATGACCGAGAGCAGGCTGCGGGCGGAATACATGGCCTTGTCCACGTACTCGGACTGCTCGGCGTCCAGGCTGGTCACCAGCATGAGCTGGAGCATGCCCAGCACCCCGTGCAGCGGGGTGCGGATCTCGTGGCTGACGTTGGCCAGGAAGTCGCTCTTGACGTTGCTGGCCTCCTCGGCGGCCTCCTTGGCCTGTTCCAGGGCCTGCTGGGCGCGCTGGCGCTCCTCGATGTCGCGGGCCTGCTGGAGGTTCTTCAGCGCCAGCTCGCTCATCTGGCGGGCCAGCTGGGCCAGCGAGGCATGGATCTCGCCGAAGCGGGAGCGCGACATCACCGGCACCGAGTCCAGGCACCTGCGCACGGCTTCCAGCGGCCTCCCGGCCTCGGACAGCCTCTCGGCCATGGCGTCCAGGTTCGAGGCGGCCTCGCGGGCCTGGTAGATGTGCCACAGGGCGATGACCCGCTCGCCCACGCGGATGGGCGCGGCGGAGCTGAGCAGGCCCGCCTCGCGCGCCTGGGGCAGCAGCATGCAGCAGCTGCCGTCCTCGCGGTGGGCGCAGGCCTCGTCGCGGCAGGGGCCGCAGAAATTGCTGGGCCGGGTGATGGCGCGCCCCTCGGGGGTGGAGATGATGGAGGCCACGCCGGTGGCCGTGGCGAAGGCGTCCTGGAAGGCCTGGATGTCCGCCAGGTCGAACAGGTCGGTGAAGGCCAGCGGCCCCTCCTCCAGTCCTTGCGGGCTGGTGACGGCCCGGAGCCTGCTCTTGAGCTCCGCCTCCATGCGCTTGCGCTCGGTGATGTCCACCAGGGTCACCACCGCGCCGAACTCCGCCCCGGCCAGGGGCGCGGCGGTGATGGAGGTCCACAGCTCGCGGCCGTCGGCGGTGTGCATGAGCACCTCGGTGTCGCGCACCACGCGGCGCTCCAGCATGGCCCGCTGGCCCTGGAACTGGCCCTCCATGATCGGGGAGCCGTCGGCGGCCTGCTGGTTCAGCCCCAGCTGCCAGGGCTTGAGGCCCAGCATGCCCTCGCGCGGCTTGCCGAACTGCTCCTCCAGGGCGCGGTTGACCTCCAGCAGGGTGGAGTCGCGCCCCTCCACGGCCACGCCCACGGGCAGGTTCTCGAAGAGCACGCGGTACTTCTCGCGGCTCTCGCGCAGGGCCTTTTCCATGCGCGCGCGCTCGGTCATGTCGGTGATGGTGCCCACGATGCCCGCGGGCTGGCCGTCGGCCCCCAGGAACAGCCCGCGCGTGATGGTGACCTCGCGCTGGCGGCCCCCCGCCGTGGTGATCTGGGTCTCGATGGTCTGCAGCCCGCCCTTGGCGTAGAGATCCTCGTCCCACTTCTCCAGGAGCGAGGCCGAGGGCAGCACCATGATCTCGCTGACGTTGCGGCCCAGCTGCTCCTCCATGCGCACGCCCAGGAAGGCCTCCAGGGCGCGGTTCACACGGACGACGCGGCGCAGGCGGTTGATGGCGAAGATGGGCGTGGGGCTGGCGTCCAGCAGCGCGGTGGCGAAGCGCTGGCCCTCCTCGCGCTCGCGCTGGGCCAGGCGCAGGTCGGTCAGGTCCGTCACCGCCGCCAGAAAGCCCGTGCAGGTGCCCTCCGCCCCGCGCAGGCACAGCCAGTCCACCTTGACCTCGGCCACGCCCTCCGGCTGCTTGCGCAGCCGGGCCAGGGCCGAGCCGGGCGTTCCGGCCGGGCTTCCGCCCTGGCGCATGATCTCCTGCATCATGCCGCGCACAAAGGGCGTCTCCGCCAGGTCCAGCAGGCTGCGCCCGGCCAGCGAGCCGGGAGCGTACCCGCAGATGGCGTGGCTGGCGGCGTTGGCGAACACGATGGTGCCGGACACGTCCAGCTCCAGCACGCCCACGCTCATGGTCTCCACGAAATCCTGGAAGCGGCGGCGCGACTCGCTGCGCTCGCGCTCGGCCCGGCGCCGGCGCTCGATGTTGATCAGCAGCACCGAGAGGCCCAGGACCATGCCCAGCAGCACGCCCGCGGCCACCATGAGCGCGGCCCGGTTGCGCTCCAGGAAGGACAGGGGCCGGTTGATGACCGCGGCCCCCGGCGGCAGGCCCGAGGGCGAAAGCCCGTGGCGCTTCAGGGCCGCGTAGTCGAACAGGCCCGCCGTGGGCTCCAGGGTCTGGAAGGGCATGTCCTCCACGCGCTCCCCGGCCAGGATGCGCGCGGCCATGTCGGCAATCACCCGGCCCTGGCGCTCGCCGCTGACCACCACGCCGCCCACGGCCCCGCGCCCCACCAGGAAGTCCCAGACCACGAACACGGGCTGCGGGGTGGCCCGCAGCAGGAAGTCCATGGACTCGGCAACGGTGAGCACCTTGCCCTCGGGGTCGCGCAGCAGGCCCAGGTACAGCACCGCCGTGTCCGGGGTGAGCGTGGACAGGGCCGCCGCGGTGGACTCGAAGGTCTGCCCGGCGATTTCGCGGGCTTCCAGCCTGCCCCGGTAGCCCTGCATGGCCTGTCGGAAGCGCTCCATGTGCCATTTCCCGGTCTCGGTGCCGTCGGCCACGGCGGCCACGGTGCGCAGGCCCGGCATGAGCCGGAGCGCCGCCTCGATGGTGCCCGGGATGTCGGTGCGCTCGGCCACGCCGGTGTAGCCGCCCTGGCCGCCGATGCGCTCGCTTGTCAGCACGCCCACGCCGCAGGCCACCACGGGCACGCCGGGGAACAGCTTTTCGCGGTGGGCCAGCAGGAAGTTCAGGGCCGCGTCGTCGCTGGCCACCAGCACCGCCGGGCGGCGGTCACGGTATTTCAGCCGGTAGAGGTCGTACAGCAGCGGGAAGGTGGTCTCCGGCGGCTGGCGCTTGGCGTCCATGTACTCCACGAACAGCTCCACGCCGGGAGCCCGCGCGGCCAGCGCCTCGGACAGGCCCTTCTGGATACCGTCGGTCCAGTCGTAGCCGGAATGGTAGGAATGCAGCACCAGCACGTGCTGTTCGGCGGCCAGGGCCGGGCGCACGCAGAACCCCAGCAGCAGCGCGAAAAACACGGCAAGCGCCAGGGTTCTTATCCCCCGGCGCTCGTGGCGCGCTGTGCGATGCCCCTGCCTCATGCGGCGCCTCCGGCCCCGAAGAGGTTGCCGCGCCGCCAAGCCGGGGCGCGGAACTGGTCGCGCCGCTGCCGCTAGGCCACGGGCAGGCGCACCAGGAAGCGGCTGCCGCGCCTGGCGTCCTGGTCCGCGGGCGACTCCACCCAGACCTCGCCCCCGTAGTTGCGGGCGATGTGGCGGCAGATGGCCAGGCCCAGGCCCGCGCTGCCGCTGCCGTCCACGTCGTTGTTGTCGGCGCGGAAGAAGCGCTCGAAGATGCGCCGCTGGTCGTCGGGGTCCACGCCGGGCCCCTGGTCGGCAAAGGAGAGCGTCACGGTCTGGCCGTCGCTGGCCGCGCCGATGCGCACCTCGGTGCCCTCGGGCGAGTACTTGATGGCGTTGTCCAGGATGTTGTCCACGATCTGGAGCAGGCCGTCGGGGTCTGCGGCCACGGCGGGCAGGCCCTCGGGCAGATCCTCCACGGCGATGGAGATGTTTTTCTCCAGGGCGGCGAAGGCGGCGTTCTTCAGGGCGTGGTCCAGGGCCTGGGGCACGTCGGCGTTGAGGTCCTTGGGCTTCTTGCCGCCGCGCTCGCTCTTGGCCAGGGCGAACATGCCGCCGATGACCTTGGCCATGTGCACGGCGTTGGCCCGGATGATCTCCAAAAACTCGCGGCGCTTGGCGTCCTCGGCCGGGGGCGCGTCGAGCAGGGTCTCGGCGTAGCCGCGGATGCTGGTGAGCGGCGTGCGCAGCTGGTGCGAGGCGTTGGCCACGAAGTCGCGCAGCACGCGCTCCACGCGCTTCTGCTCGCTGGTGTCGTGGAAGATGAGGATGACGCGGGGCCGGAACTTGTGGTCGCGGAAGGGCACCACGGTCATCTCCGCGCTGTGGCCGTCCTTGAGCTCGATGGCGCGGTTGACCCGCTCGCTGACCTCGCCGGCCATGAGGCGGTCCACGATGTTCTGGATCTCCAGGCTCATGGTGACCTCAAGCGGGGCGCGGCCGATGAACTCCTCGGCCCGGGGGAAGATGGTGGACAGGGCCGGGTTGACGTGCAGGATGCGCCCGGCGGTGTCCAGCACCATGACGCCCTCGCTCATGCCCTCGAACATGCCCCAGAGCTCGCCGCGCTGGTTCTCGATGACCTTGACGTTCTTCTTGATGCGCTTGGCCATGCGGTTGATGGCCTCGGCCAGGGGCTGGAACTCCGCCGCCGGGTAGAACAGGATCTTGCGCCGGTAGTCGCCCTCGCCGATGGCCTGGGCGGCCTCGGTGAACTGGGCGATGCCCGCGGTGATGGTGCGCGAGAGCAGGTAGAGCAGCACGCCGGAGCCCAGAAGCAGCGGCACCACGGCGGCCAGCAGGGCCCAGCGCATGCGCTGCAGGTGCGCGCGCACCTGCGACACCGGCGCGGCCAGGCGCAGCACGGTCTCCTCTCCGGCGATCTCCGCGGGGAGCTTCTTGGCCATGTAGATGAGGTCGGCGTCCAGGGTGTGGCTGTGGCGGGTGGACTGGCTCACCTCGCCCCCGCCCAGGGCGGCGGCCACCTCGGGCCGGGTGGAGTGGTCGTCGAGCTTGTCCAGCTCGGAAAAGGGCACGGAGGAATCGGCCAGGACCTTGCCGCCCTGGATGAGGCTGATGCGCATGCCCATGCTGCCCGCCAGGGAGTGCAGGATGTCCTGGCGCTCCTGGGCGTTTTGGGCGGTGACGCGGGAGAGCGCCCACTGGGCGGTCTCCAGCCGGGCGCGGGT
Source organism: Pseudomonadota bacterium (assembly GCA_023438245.1). Lineage (GTDB taxonomy): Bacteria > Desulfobacterota > Desulfovibrionia > Desulfovibrionales > Desulfovibrionaceae > Humidesulfovibrio. Next base: position 12,795 of record JAEXRD010000070.1, read on the forward strand.
GGCGCTCTCGAAGTCGCGGGAGGTCTCGTCGTCCAGCGTGGCGCTGTAGCGCCAGAAGGCCAGCACCAGGCCGGCGATGAGCACCCCCCAGCCCCACAGGATCACGCGCATCTGAATGGATTGAACTTTGGGCATCCCTTGTGTTCCTTCTTGGCTTGGCATGTGTCGCGGGCGGCTCGCGCCGCCCCGGATCGTCACGGATCGTCGGATTTGCGGAAAAAGAGGCGGCGGCTAGCCGGAGGGCTCCCCGGCCAGCGAGGACACGCCCGCCACGGTGTTGCGGCCCCGGCCCTTGGCCGCGTACATGGAGCGGTCCGCGGCCAGCACCAGGTCGCTGGCGTTCTGGCCCGGGTGAAGCTGGGCCACGCCGATGCTCACGGTCACGCGCAGGATTTCCGGTTCGCCGCCCTGGCCGCCCTGCCCCATCTGGGCGCTGTTCACAAAGGGGCAGCGCGAGACGTCCAGGCGCAGGGCCTCGGCGCGGCTTACCGCCGCCTTCTCGTCCAGCCCCTCGCACAGCACCACCAGTTCCTCGCCGCCGTAGCGGGCGGAGTAGCCGCCGAACTGCACCGCGTGGGCCGAGACGATGGCCGCCAGCACGCGCAGCACGCCGTCTCCGGCCACGTGGCCGTAGGTGTCGTTGACCACCTTGAAGCGGTCCACGTCGATGAACATGAGCGACAGCGGCTTGCCCGAGGCCTGGCAGCGCTTCGCGGCCTCGGCCAGCTGGGCGTCGAAGGCCCGGCGGCTGTACAGCTCGGAGAGCATGGGGTCGAAATTCGCGGTGCGCTCCAGCTGGCGGGCGCGCTCCTCCCAGCCGCGGGCCTCCTCGCGGGCCTGGGCCACAAAGCCCTCGAGCATGGACTTGAGCTGGTTCACGGCGGCGGTGCGGTCGGGCGCGGCCAGCATGGCCTTCTCGGTCTGCTCGCCCATGCGGGCGATGTGCGTCTGGCGCTGGTCGTTATGGGCCTTGATGTCGCTGAACACGCGGCCCACTTCCTCGTAGAGGGTGCTGAAGGCGTCGTGCTCGCTGCGCAGGGTGTCGCGCAGGTTCTGCACGCGCGGGCTCTCCAGCAGGCCCGCCTCGATGCGGCCCAGTATCTCGTGGAACTGGGTGGCCCCAAGCGGCTTGCGGCTCATGCCCTCGAACACGGCGGCCTGCATGGCGGCCTTCTGGTCGGCGGTGAACAGGCTCATGCGCGACAGCAGGTTGCGCACGAACAGCACCAGGGCCATCCAGTCGGCGTCGCCGGCCACGCCAAGGCGTTCCAGGAGTTCCTCGATGTACTTGAGGTCGTTCTGCTTTTTGCCGGTCATGCCTGCCTTCCTCGCTGCCTTCGCACAACATAGCGCACTTGCCCGCGAAATCCAAGCGCCGCGAGGGCCCCCCGGCCCACCTCGGCCCGCCCGCGCAAGGCTTGTCCCGCAAGCCCGCGCAGGCTACAAGCAGGGCATGACACCCTGCGGCACTCCCCCCCTGCGCCGCCCGGCCGCCGCCCTCCGCGCCCTGGCCCGGCACCTGTTCCGCGTGGCCCCGCTGCCGCACGCCACCGGCTCGCTCTCCGCCCTGCTGGGCGCGCTGCTGGCCGATTCCTGCCTGGAGCTGCTGGCCCAGGGGGCGCTGGCCGCCGCCCTTGGGCTGGCGCTGCCCGCCTCGGGCTGGCTGGGAC
>JAEXRD010000008.1 GCA_023438245.1 Pseudomonadota bacterium
CTCCAGGCGGTCGTCGCGGCCGGAGAGCGCCAGCGCCGCCAGCGCGGCCACGCGGGCCGGGGTGATGGCGTCGGCGCACAGGCGGCGGGGCTTGTCGCAGGCCCAGCAGCCGCGCGCGCAGGAGGCGCGGGAGCGCGCCACCAGGTGCCCGGGCTGGTAGGGGCCGGTCTCCCAGGGGCTGACGTTGCCCACCGAGAGGTTCAGCGTGCGCAGCCCGGTCCAGGCGGCCAGGTGCATGGGCCCGGTGTCCGGGGTGATCATCAGGCCCAGGGTCTTGCCGATGGCGGCCAGCTCGGCCACGGAGAGCCTGCCCGTGAGGTTGAGCGGCCTGTGCGGGCACAGGGAGAGCACCTGCTCGGCCAGGGCGCGGTCGTCCGGCCCGCCCAGCAGCACGGGCCGCAGGCCCCGGGCCAGCAGCTCGCCCGCCAGCCCGGCGTAGAACTCCGGCGTGGGGCGCTTGCCCGGCTCGCTGGCGCCCACGAACAGACCCACGGCCTTGTCCAGTCCGCCCTTCTCACCGTGGGGGCCGTCCTTGGGCGGAATGTGCGGCTCGGCGAAGCGCGTGCCGCCCACCAGGGCCGGGTCGATGACGTCCAGGGCGTTGAGGTCGCCCCAGTGGAAGCGGTTGTGGCGGTTGTTGTGCACCAGCCCGGCCCGGTAGAGCTGCCAGTCGCCGCGGATGCGCAGCACGCCGTCCGCCCCCATGACCGGCCCCACCACCTGGTCGGCGCTGAGGCTGCCCGCCAGACGCGCGGCCTCCTCGCGGATGCTCAGGTTGACGATGAGGCCGAAGCGGGTGCCGGAGAGCGCGCCGCTGGCGGCCTCGGGCCAGGTGATGTAGGCCGCCGGGGGGCTGACGGGCAGGAGCGGGGTGAAGAATTTTTCCTCGGCCACCACGCGCAGCGGCGTTTTCGGATACTGCCGGGACAGCCACAGCAGCAGCGGGAAGGACAGCACCAGGTCGCCCATGCGCTGCATCTGCAGCACCAGGATGGTCTCCACGCCCTAGCCTCCCCCGGCCCCGAACAGGGTCTGCTCCATGGCCGCCAGCATGGCCGAGAGCCGGTGCTCGTAGGTGTGCTCGGCCAGCACGCGCCTGCGCCCGGCCCCGGCGATGGCCCGGCGCAGCTCCGGGTCGGCCAGGCAGCGCTCCAGCAGCGCGGGGATCTCCTCCGGGTCGTGGTACACCGCCACCTCGCGGCCCGGCTCGAAGAGCAGCTCCATCTGCCTGCGCTGGTCGGTGAGCAGGAAGGCCCCGGCGGCGGGCACGTCGAACACGCGCTGGTTCACCGCGCCCTTCATCTGCTTGCTGGTGCAGTTGAAATTCACGTCGCTGAGCGGATAGAAGCCCGGCAGCTCTTCGTAGTAGTTGATCTCCGGGGTGAGGCGGTGGCCCGTGCGCCCGGCCAGCAGGTCGGCCCAGCCGGAGTCCCCGGCGATGAGCGGCGCGTAGGGCAGGATACGCAGCACGCAGCCCAGGCGGTAGATGAGCGTGGCCTGCCAGGCCACGGCGGTCTCGTAGGCGGTGCGGCGCAGCACGTTTAAGCCCGCCAGCTCGGCCGCCGCCTCGGGCCGTTTTTCCTTCAGGAAGGCCGCCACGCTGCCCGTGTCGGAATGGGCGAACTCCAGGGCGATGGGGCCGAAGGCCTGCAGCAGCGCCGGGCCAGGCCGGGCGGCCTCCAGGCGCTTGCGGGTCTTCTCCAGCATGGAGTTGGCCACGAAGCTCACGCGCGAACGCCACTGCCCGGCCTTGTCCGGCGGGGCCTCGCGCCCGGGGCGGAAGCGCTCCGGGTCCGCGCCCAGCGGCAGCCAGAGCACGTTCCGGAATCCGTGGCCGCGCACGGCCTCGATGCTGTCGGCGTCCCAGGTGAGCACCAGCGTGCTCTCCGGGTCCGGCGCGGGAAAGATGGGCAGCACGAACTCGGGGTTGTCCACGAACCAGGACACGATGGGCAGGCGCGCCTGCCGGGCCAGCTGGTAGAGCACGCCCTCGCGGTCCACGCCCAGGTGGTTCACGGTGAGGATGGCGTCGGGCCGGAAGGAGGAGAAGGCCTCGCGCATGGTGGCCACGAAGCTCTCCGCCGTCATCTCCTTGGTGGCCAGGTCCACCAGCAGGTGCGGCACCTCCATGCGCTGGCAGGCGGCCTTGATCTCCCCCAGCAGGAAATAGGCGCTGGTGAGCAGCAGCAGCCGGGGCGGGCGTCCCCGGTGGCGCAGGGGCAAGGCGTTGTCCATCATGCTCCGGAGCCTAGCCCGGTCCGCCGCGGCTGTAAAGGCGGTCCGGAGGCATGGACAGGCCCGATGCGACGCGGGCAAATGCTCCGCACTTCCAATATGAGTATACGTATATTCCTTGCCGGTGCTCCCAAACGCGGCAAAATCGCATAGACAAGACCATCATCCGACCGCGAAGCCCAGCAGTTCGCTCAATACCACCGGGAGGCCCCGCCCGTGCTGCACCAGCTCATCGCCGACACCTGCCACCACTGGGAACTGCTGGAAGACCTGACCGGCCTGGTGGAGTTCAGCTCCCCTTCCGGCCTGGGGGTGACGGGGTTTGGGCAGGAGCACTTCCAGGGCCGGGTCAGCGCGCTGTCGCGCATCGCCCACAGCACCCACAAGGTTCCGCTGGAGCACTTCCTGGCCGAGATGCGCGGGGGGCCTGCGCATACGCAGCGGAGCCTGGAGCTGCGCATCCTGCGCCAGGACGGCGCCACCCGCTGGGTGGTGTGCCACGCCCGCCGCGTGGTGGACGAGACCGGCGGCCAGCACCTGCGCATGAGCGTGCGCGACATCACCCGCCGCAAGGCCCTGGACCTGGAGCTGGCCTCCTCGCGCCTGAAGGACTCCGTGACCGGGCTGAACAACCGCGCCTGGTGCATGGAGCAGCTGAACCGCCAGACCGAGCGCGCGGCCAGCGGCGCGGGCAGCTTCGCCGTGGTCATGGTGGACATCGACCGGCTGAAGAAGGTCAACGACACCCTGGGCCCCTCCTACGGCGACGAGATCATCCGCATGGCCGCCGACCGCATCTCCTCCACCGTGGCCCCGCCGGACTCGGTGGCGCGCATCTCCGGAGACGGCTTCGCCCTCATCATGCAGGACCGCTCCCCGCGCGACGTCATCAAGCACGTCAAGCGCATCCAGGCGGTGATGAGCGACCCCTTCGACCTGCGCGGCCACGAGGTGACCATCACGGCCAGCGCGGGCATCGTTGTGGGCAAGGGCGCCAGCGCACGGCCGGAAGACATCCTGCGCAACTGCAACATCGCGCTCAGGCGCGCCAAGAACAACCGCCACCACCGCTACAAGGTCTTCCACTCGCGCATGTTCGAGGAAAGCTCCCGGCTCATGGAGATCGAGATCGACCTGGCCTCGGGCCTCAAGAACCGCGAGTTCTTCCTGGTCTACCAGCCCATCGTGTGCCTGGAGACCAAGCGGCTGACCAGCCTGGAGGCGCTGCTGCGCTGGAAGCACCCGCGCCACGGGCTGATGCGCCCGGACGAGTTCCTGCCCGTGGCCGAGGCCACGGACTTCATCGTGCCCCTGGGCGAATGGGTGCTGGAGCAGGCCTGCGACGACATGGTGCTCATCATGGAGGAACACCCGGAGCTGGCCGACCTGACCATGAGCGTGAACATCTCCGCCCGGCAGCTGGCCCAGCACGACATCACCGACGTGGTGGCCAAGGTGCTGCGCAGAACGGGCATGGACCCCACGCGGCTCAAGCTTGAACTCACCGAGACCGTGGCCATGGAGAACCCGGCCCTCACCGCCCAGCGGCTGCACGCCATCCGCGCCCTGGGCGTGCGGATCAGCATCGACGACTTCGGCACGGGCTACAGCTCGCTGTCCAGCCTGCAGAACTTCCCCATCGACACCATCAAGGTGGACAAGAGCTTCGTGGGCCGCATGGACTCCAGCGCCGAGCAGCGCAAGATCGTGCGCTCGGTGATCTCGCTGGCCCACAGCCTGGACCTGGACGTGGTGGCCGAGGGCATCGAGCTGCGTGAGCAGTGGAGCATGCTCAAGGTGCTGGACTGCCAGAGCGGCCAGGGCTTCCTGTTCTCGCACCCGCTGGACGCGCCCTCGCTGCGCAAGCTGCTGGCCGACCGCACGGGCAAGGCCACCAGGGTCTAGCCCCCTCCCCGCCCGTCCCGGCCCTCCGGAAACGCCTAGTCCTGGGGGTAGCCCTCGGCGATGCGCAGGCCGTTGCCGCCCGCGCGCTTGGCCTCGTACATGGCCTGGTCCGCGCGCGTCAGCAGCGAGTCCTGGTCCGCGCCGTTCTCCGGGTAGCAGGCCAGGCCCACGGAGGCGCCCAGGAACATGGTGCCCCCGGCCACCTCGGGGTCGAACAGGCTCTCCACGATCTTGCGCGCCACGGACAGGGCGTCGCCGCCGCGCAGCAGGTCCGCCAGGATGACCACGAACTCGTCGCCGCCGAAGCGGGCCACGGTGTCGGAGTCGCGCACGCAGGAGCGCAGGCGCAGGGCCGCCTCCACCAGCACGCGGTCGCCGTGGGCGTGGCCGTGGGCGTCGTTCAGCCCCTTGAAGTGGTCCAGGTCCACGTACACCAGCACCACATGCATGCCCACGCGCCTGGCCCGGCGCAGGGCCTGGTCCAGCCGGTCGGCGAAGAGCTGGCGGTTGGGCAGCCCGGTGAGCGTGTCGTGCAGGGCCATGTGGCGCACGCGCTCCTCGCTGGCCTTCAGCTGGGTCACGTCCTGGGCGTTCAGCACCACCATGCCGCCGTCCATGTGCGAAATCTTGAGCCGGCACCAGCGCCTGCCGCCGTCCTTGTGCATGAAGCTGAACACGCGCTCCGGCGAGTTGGGCCGGGCCATGTCCGAGAGCAGGCTGGCCACCAGCCCGGCGCGCTCCTCGCGGTCGGGCATGATGCGCTCGGCCAGGGCGGAGAGCGAGGGCGCGTCCTCCACCGAGTAGCCGAACAGCCGCTCCATGCCGGGATTCATGTAGGCCACGCGCCCGTCCATTCCGGCCACGGCGATGCCGTCGAAGGAGGTGGTCAGGATGGCCTCGCGCTCCCGGCCCTCGCGCTCCAGCCGCTCGTACAGCGTGGAGAGCTCGCCGGTCATGGAGTTGAAGGCCCGGGCCAGGTTGCCCAGCTCGTCGCCGGCGGTCGCGGGGGCGCGCGCGCTCAGGTCGCCGTCGGCCACGGCCATGGCCGCGCGGGTCACCTCCAGCACGGGCCGGGCCACCCGGCGGGAAACCAGCATGGCCCCCGCGCCCAGGCACGTGCCCGCCAGCCCGCCCACCAGCACGATGACCAGGGCCAGCCTGCCCGCCGGGGCGAAGGCCTCGTCCTGGCTCATCTCGGCGATGAGCGCCATCTGGTAGTTTGGCAGCCAGCGGTACACCCCCAGCACGGGCGCGCCCGCGGAGTTCAGGTACTGCCCCTGGCCGGAAATCCCGGCCAGCGCCTGCCGCACGCCCTCGGTCTCGGTCTGCCTGCGCCCGGCCCCCTGCAACAGCCGCTCGCTCACCACCAGGGTGCGCGTGGTGTCCACCAGGAAGGTCTCGCCGGTCTGGCCCAGCCCCGCGCGGGAGCGCACGATCTGGTCGATGGGCTCCAGCCCCAGGTGCATGGCCAGCACGGCCAAAAGCCTGCCCTGGGGGTCCAGCACGGGCATGCTGAGCGTGAGTATGGGCCGGAGCGATTCCGGCGAGGGGTAGAGGCTCTGCACCGCCGGGCCCAGGCGGCCCTGGACGTAGTAGCTGTAGATGGCCCGGTACTCGCCCACGTGGCCCTCGTCGGTGGAGGCCAGCACGCGCCCGCCCTCGGGCGAGAGCAGCAGCACCTCCTGCACGTCGGGCTGGGTGGTGGCGAAGTTGCGCAGCAGGTGGCCCATTTCGGTCATTGCCGAAGCCAAGGCGGCCTGCCCCGAGCGCGCGCCCACTCCGGAGAGCCCGCCCGCGCCCTGGGCGCTCAAAAACCGCAGATCGCGCAGGCGCTCCTCCAGCCACAGGGCGATGTCCGTCTCCTTCTGGCGGCTGGTGGTCTCCAGGCGGGCCAGCACGGCGTCGCGCAGCAGGGCGCGCCCGGCCAGGTAGGAGGCCGCGCCCACGCAGGCCGTGCCCAGGACCGAGAACGCCAGATAGGTGATCACCAGCCGGGCCACGAGGCTTTTGCGCAGGAGGGCCGGAATCATCCCCGCCCCCCCTACTGGACCTGTCCGGAGCCGACGACCTTGACCAGGGCGGTGCTGCCCTGGGTCACCCGGAGCACGTGGACGCTGCGGTCGGGGTCGCCTTCGGGGTCGAAGGAAATGCGGCCGGTGAGGCCCTCGAAGTTCCTGGTACCGGCCAGCGCATCGCGCAGGTCCGCCGGGGAGAGCGAACGCGCCCGGGACGCGGCGGACAGCAAAAGCCCCATGCTGTCCAGGGTCAGCACGCTGTTCTTGTCCATGGGCTCGCCCAGCACGGCGGCGTAGCTCTCCAGCTCGCTCCTGGCTTTTTCCGAAAGGCCGCCGGGAAAGAAGTCCGCCGCGAACAGCGCCCCCTGCGCCTCCGGCAGGGCCTGCAGCGAGCGGTCCTCGTCCCAGGAATCCACGCCCAGGAACACCCCGGCGAAGCCCACGGCGCGGGCCTGGATCATCTGGGTCTTGAGGGCCTGGGAAAAGTTGGGCAGGAACAGGAACTTCGCGCCCGAGGCCTTGAGCTTGGCCATGGTGGCGGCGAAGTCCCGGGTCTCCGGCGGGTAGCCCTCGAACAGGGCCACGCGCCCGCCCAGGCTGGCGTACAGGGTGCGGAAGGTCTCTGCCAGGTCGCGGCTGTAGGCGTCGCCCGCGTCGAAGAGCACCGCGCCCACGCCCAGGCCCATATCCTTCAGCGCGCAGCTGGCCATGACCTGGGCCTGGTCGGTGTCCACCAGGCAGGCGCGGAACACGAAGGCCCGGCCCCGCGTCACCGCCGGGTTGCTGGCCGTGGGGGTGATCATGGCCACCTGGGCGGCCTCCGCCGCGGCGCCCGCGGGCACGGCCTCGCGGCTGTAGTACGGCCCCACGATGGCCGCCACGCGCTCCACCTGGATGAGCCGGTTCACCGCGTTCATCATGCGCTCGATCTGGTTGCCGGTGTCCTCCACCAGCAGGCGCACCCTGACCCGACCGGCAGGCGTTTCCACGCCCCCGGCGGCGTTCACCCGGGCGAGCATCTGCTCCAGCGCGCGGTGGGCGATGAAGCGGTCCGGCGTGTTGGAAAGGGGGATGAGCAGCCCGATGCGCAACTCGCGCTCCTCCTGCCTGGGCTGGCAGGAGAGCAGCGCCAGCGACAGCAGCGCCAGGGCCGCGATCAACAGCATCCGGGGCAGCGCCGGGGCCAGCGCGCGCCCGGGGAAATCCTTCGGTTTCAGGCTTCGCATGCCCCTCCTCCTCAGCGCCGGGCCACGTCCTCGGGGCGTATGGTCTGCACGTACTGGATGCCCCGGGAGGACACCTCCATCACCAGGGCGTCGCGCTCCGGCGTGCCGTCCCGGTACACCGCGCGCCCGGCCACGCCCTGGAACTCGCCGATCCGGGCCAGTTCCTGGCGCAGGGTGCGGGCGTCCAGGGTCTGCGCCGTGGAGGCGGCCTGCAGCGCCAGGGCGAAGGCGTCGCGCACCAGGGCCTCCACGCTTGAGGGCCGCCGCCCGAACCGGGCGGTGAACTGCTCCAGGAACGCGCGGCCAAGCTCCGACTGGGGCGCGTCCGGGTGCCAGGCCACCAGGAACCGCGAGCCGAACAGGTCGCTGGGCTGGTCGCCGGAGATCATGTCCCAGGCGTCCGGCCCGATGATGGACCCGGCGTAGCCCGTGGCCCGGATGGTCCGGACCTGCTCGGGAATCTCGGCGTAGTAGCCGGTCAGGAAAATCACGTCCGGCCTGGGCCGGGCCAGGGCCTGCATGGCCTCGGGCAGGCTGCCGGACTCGCCCGCGTAGCTTTCCTCGGCCAGCATGCGCCCGCCCAGGGCGCGGAAGGAGCGGGCGAAGCCCCCGGCCAGGTTGCTGGCGTACACGTCGGCTCGGTTGTAGAACACGGCGGCGGTCTGCGCGCCCCCGTCTCGGCACAGCCGGGCCAGGGCCCGGGCCTGGAACGCGTCGTCGTAGGGGGTGCGGAACACGTAGGCCCGCCGCCCCACAAGGTCCGGATGGGTGGAGCCGGGGCTGATGAGCGGCACGCGCAGCTCCTCCGCCAGGGCGGCCATGGGCAGGGCCTGGCGCGAGAGCGCGCCGCCGATGACCACCTGGCAGCCCTCGCTGGCCGCAAGGCGCAGCGCCCGCAGGCAGGACTCCGCGTCCTCGCCGTGGGAATAGACGCGCACCTCGACCTGGGCGCTGCCGCCCGCATGGCCGGGCCGCGCCACGCCGCCGGACATCTCCGCTCGGACCATCTCGCCCACGTCGCGGTAGGCCCGCGACAGCTTGGCCAGCGTGTCGCCCTCGGAGATCATGAGTCCGATGCGCAGCACCTGTCCGCCTGCCTGTCCGCCCGTCTGTCCGCCCGCCGGTTCGGCCTGCCCGCCGCACGCAAAAAGCCCCGCCGCCAGGGCGGCGGCGAGCGCCAAGCCCGCCAGCAACAGGGCCAGGCGTGCGGTGCGGGTGCTGTGGGAACGCCTGCTCGCGGGCATTGCGCACTCCTCGCCCCCAGGGGGCGAGCCGGGCGGGCCGCCTTCGGGGGCATGCGTAGCCACTATAGCAACGCCCCCTCAAAAGACAAGAAAATCCACTCGCACAGCGCGGATTTGACCCGCGTCAGGAGCGTGAGCCCCGTCAGGCGCGCCCGCGCCGCAGCCGCCGCCCCACGGCGTCCAGCAGCATGCGCGCCTCCTCCAGGCCCAGAAGCCGCGCCAGCCCGAAATACAGCGCCGCCCAGGCCGGAATCAGCAGCGCCCAGGCCAGATGCGTGCCCGACGTGGCCCAGGCTCCCAGCCCGATGGCCAGGCTGGCCGCCGCGCACTTGAGCGCCGGTCCGGGCTGCAGCGCCCAGAAGCCCGCGCGCCGCTTGAGCAGCAGCGAAAGCAGGCCCACGTTGACGAAGCTGGCCACCGACACCGCCAGGGCCAGCCCCACATGCGCCACCGAGCCCATGAGCGCCCAGCCCAGCAGCACGTTCACCGCCACGCACAGCGTGGCCACCAGCACCGGGGTGCGCGTGTCCTCCAGGGCGTAGAACGCGCCCACCAGCGGCCGCACCAGCGCGATGGCGGGCAGGCCCACCCCGTAGGCCACCAGCGCCGCGGACGTTGCCTGCACCGCCTCCGGCCCGAAGGCCCCGCGCCCGAACAGAAGCCCGATGAGCGGCCCGGCCAGCGCAATCAGGCCCGCCATGGCCGGCAGGCTGATGAACAGCGACAGGCGCATGGCCGAACGCACCACGGACTCGAACTCGTCCATCTTCCCCTGGGCGCACAGGCGCGACAGGCTCGGCAGCGCCGCCGTGCTCACCGCCAGGCCGAACACGCCCACCGGGAACTGCACCAGCCTGTCGGCATAGTACAGGTACGAGATGCTGCCCACCGGCAGAAACGAGGCCAGCAGCGTGCCCAGCAGCAGATTGATCTGGTACACCGCGCTGCCGAACACCGAGGGCAGCATCAGGCGGCCCATGCGCAGCACCGCCGGGTCCTTCCAGCGCCACTTGCCGCGCCACGAAAAACCCACCCGCGCCAGATACGGCTGCTGGAACAGCCACTGCCCCAAACCCGACGCCAGCACGCCCCAGGCCAGGCAATAGGCCACGTTCCAGCCCAGCGCCCAGCCCGCCAGCCCGAAGGTGATGAACCCCACGTTCAACAGACACGGCGCGAACGCGGGCGCGAAAAAATGGTCCAGCGCGTTCAGAATGCCCATGCACAGGCCCACGCCGCTGATGAAGATGATGAACGGGAAGCAGATCCGCAAAAGCGAGGCCGTGGCCTCCAGCAGTTCCGGCCTGCTCCCGAAACCCGGCGCGATCAGCTCCGTCAGCTCCGGCGCAAACACCATCGCCAGGGCCGTTATCACCGCCAGGATGCTCACCAGCCAGGCCAGCACCGAACGCGCCATCTCCTGGGCGCGCTCCATGCCCTCCTCCTCCCGCACCCTCGAAAAGGCCGGGATGAAGGCCATGGTCAGCGAGCCCTCGGCGAACAGACTCCTCAACAGATTCGGTATCCGGAAGGCCACGAAAAACGCGTCCGCAAACAGGCCCGCGCCCAGCGTGAACGCCGTGATCAAATCCCTCACAAACCCCAGCACGCGCGAGACCAGCGTGGCCCCGCCCACCGTGGCCGCCCTGCGGGCGATCTGGCGCGATTCGGCGTTCATGCGCGGCCTATAGCCCAAGCCGGGGGCACTGTCACCGGGGAAGACCAGGGGGAGCCTCTACTGGATAGGGCCCCCTGCACCCCCGCGCCGGGGGGTGACGACCCCGCCTATCGATTCGGGTGGCCCGCGTATGGCCGGACGCCCTTGTCCGGTCAGCCACGGCCCGGCATGGGCAGCCCGCCAGACAAACGTGCGCGCAGGTTTTTTCGAGCGTCAAAGCCCGCTCGAAAAAGCCCTGCGCGCGGTTGGCCCGTTTTGGGAAGGGGGAGAAGCTGGGAAAATAGTGTTG